>DASVTZ010000091.1 GCA_036387335.1 Longimicrobium sp. | reverse complement strand
GAGGTGGAGCCGGATGTCGTCCACTTCGTCCACCTGGCGCGTCTGTCGGCGGCGCTGATCGGGCCGTGCGTGGAGCGCGGCATCCCGACCGTCTTCACCGCGACGGACTTCTGGCCGGTGTGCCCGTACAGCCAGTTGCGGCTGGGCGGCAACGAGCTGTGCGCCGGGCCCGACGAGTCGGCCCTCAACTGCATCCGCCACTTCGCGGAGAACCTCACCGCGCACCCCGTATCCATCCCCGCCGCCGTGTCGCGCGCTCCGAACTGGCTGGTGGGGCTGGGCGTGCGCGCCGCCACCAGTCCCCGTCTCCCCGTGTCGGCGCCGAGGTTCTTTACCGAGGTGAAGGCGCTCGTGGGGCGGCAGCAGTTCCTGCGGAGGGAGCTGAACCGCATCGACCGCGTGCTCGCCCCGTCGCGGCTCATGGAGCGGAAGCTGGTGGAGGGCGGGATCGAGGCGGAGCGGGTGTCTTTCCTGCCGTATGGGATCGACGCGGCGGGCGGCGAGCGCGCGGCGGAGCGGGGGAGGGAGCGCGTGCTGCGGCTGGGCTTCATCGGCAGCGTGGCCGAGCACAAGGGGGTGGAGGTGGCGGTGAAGGCGCTGCGGCTGCTCCCCGCCGGTCTGCCGGTGGAGCTGAGCATCCACGGCGCGCCCGGGTCGCACCCCGCGTATCAGGCGTACTACACGCGCATCCAGGCGCTGGCCGCAAGGGATCCGCGCATCCGTCTCTTCCCCGCCTTTCCGAACCACGAGGTGCGGGGGGTGCTGGAGACGATGGACGCCCTGGTGGTGCCCTCGCTCTGGCACGAGAACACGCCGCTGGTGGTGTACGAAGCCTTCGCCGCCGGCTGCCCGGTGATCGGCTCCGAGGTGGAGGGGATCGCGGAGATCGTGGGGCACGAGGTCAACGGGCTCCTCTTCGCCCCCGGGGACAGCTCGGCGCTCGCGGCGGCCATCCGGCGGCTGGCGGAGAACCGCGGCCTCCTGCGCACCCTCGCCTCGCGCACGAAGCCGCCGCTCTCGGTGCCCGCGCACGTTTCGCGTCTGGTGGGGATCTACGAGGAGCTGATCGCGGCGCGTGAGGGCTCCGCGGTTGCCTGACCGCGTGCCATCGCCAGCGACACCGAGGGCGCGGGGCAGTAAGGGGGTCGTTAGGATGCTGGCCCGCCGGTTGACACGGACGCCCCGGTCCTGTCATGATGGCTGCGCAAAACGGGTGTTTCCGCGGCTTCACGCGCGCCCGCGCTCGACCCGTTCGGCCCCGCGCATGAAGATCATCGTCACCGTCCACCAGTTCCTCCCCGATTACTCGTCCGGCACGGAGGTAATCGCGCTCGGCATCGCCAGGGAGCTACAGGCGCGAGGCCACGAGGTGGTGGTGGTGACCGGCTACCCCGATCCGCGCCCGCTTCGCGACGAGGAGCGCTTCGACCGCTACACGTATGACGGGCTGCGGGTGGAGCGGTTCCGCCACTCGCCGGACCCCATGGGCGACCAGCAGGTTGTGACGGAGCTCGCGTACGACAACCATCTCTTCGCGCGCGCATTCGACCGGCTGCTGGCGGAGGTGGAGCCGGATGTCGTCCACTTCGTCCACCTGGCGCGTCTGTCGGCGGCGCTGATCGGGCCGTGCGTGGAGCGCGGCATCCCGACCGTCTTCACCGCGACGGACTTCTGGCCGGTGTGCCCGTACAGCCAGTTGCGG
>DASVTZ010000090.1 GCA_036387335.1 Longimicrobium sp. | reverse complement strand
CCCATCCGTCGGCCTCGACGTAGAAACGGCGGATGAAGAACTCGTTGGAGACGACGGTGTTCACCGCCGCCGGGGTGCCGTCGGCGTTGGTGGAGTGGACGTTGGAGGTGCGGAACTCGGTCTGCAAGCGCCCCTTGAACTTCACGTTGGGGTACGTCGGCTGCTGCTGCGCGCGGGCCGGGCTTGCGGCGCAGGCGAGCAGCGTCAGCACCGCGGCGAGCCCTGCGTGGCGTCGGGTCACGGGTCTCCTCGGGAATGTTCGCGTGAGAGCGGGACTCGGCACCCGCTCACCAGTCGGACGCACTCAAGTTCGACAGGCGGCGACGCGGCCAGATCACCGGTCGGTCACGAACACGTTACGAGCGGGGAGGGGACAGGGGACAGGGGACAGCCGGCAGGAGGCTGATCGCTGGTGCAGCCGTCCGTCGGAAAGGCGATTGAAATCGCGGCAACAACTGCCCGAAGTCCGCCTTCGCGCAATACCGTTCACTTTGCTGCGGCAATGTGTTATCTTGGAGTGAACCCTCACCCCAGGAGTGCGCATGGCCCGCACCAGGAAGCCCCGTCAGGAGGAGGATCGGCTCAGCGACCTGATGAACATCGGCGTGCTGACGACGCGGTTCCCGCTGGACCAGATCCACGAGGTGCTGAAGGAGACCGGGCGGGCGAGCGAGCGGGTGCGCGACCTGCCGGCGCACGTGATGATGTACTACGTGATCGCGCTGGGGCTCTTCCGTCCGCAGGACACGCGCGAGGTGCTGCGGCTGCTGCAGGAGGGGCTGAAGGCCATCCTGGGCGAGCGGAGGCGGGTGAAGACGGCGGCGAAGTCGGCCATCTCGCAGGCGCGCACGCGCCTGGGGGTGGAGCCGGTGAAGCGGCTGTACGAGGCGGTGGTGCAGCCGGTCGCGACGGAGCAGACACGGGGCGCGTGGTACCGCGAGTGGAAGGTGGTGGCGCTCGACGGCTTCACGCTGGAGGTGCCGGACACGGAGGCGAACCGGGCGGCGTTCGCGCGGCCGGAGTCGCCCTCGGGCGGCGAGAGCGCGTACCCGCGGGTGCGCGGGGTGGCGCTGGCCGAGGTGGGCACGCACGTGCTCTTCGCGGCCGAGGTGGACAGCTACGCCACGGGCGAGATCACGCTGGCCAGGCGGGTGCTGCCGCGGCTCGGGCCGGGGATGCTCTGCCTGGCCGACCGCTACTTCCCCGGCTACGCGCTGTGGAAGCAGGCGCTGGAAACCGGGGCCGAGCTGGTGTGGCGCATCCGGGAGAACATCCGCCTCCCGCTCGAGAAGGAGCTCCCCGACGGCTCGTTCCTGGCGCGGTTCCATCCCAGGTGGGAGAACGGCAAGCCGCAGGGCGAGGCGATCCCGGTGCGGGTGATCGACTATCAGGTCGACGGCGGAGAGAAGATCCGCATCATCACCTCGATCCTGGACTGGAAGCGCGCCCCGGCGGCGGAGCTGGCCCAGCTCTACCACGAGCGCTGGGAGTTCGAGACCGCGCTGGACGAGTTCAAGACGCACCTGCGCGGCGCGCGCACGGTGCTGCGCAGCCAGACGCCCGAGCTGGTGAAGCAGGAGATCTACGGCCTGCTGCTGGCCCACTTCGCGCTCCGGGCGCTGATGCACGAGGCGGCGCTGCACGCCGGGCGGGACCCGGACCGGATCTCCTTCACCCACACGGTGAACGTCGTCCGCCGAACCCTGCCGCGCTTCGCGGCCCTTCCCCCCTCGGGAGTGGATGCGGCTGCACCGCGTGGTGCTGGACGAGATCCTGGAGGTCGACGTCGGCCCGCGCCGGCACCGCAAGGCCAAGCGCGGCGTCAAGCGCAAGCAGAGCCCGTACCCGGTGCGACGACGGAGTGAGAAGTCCGTCAGAGTCGATCCGCCTGCCATCGTGGTGCTTAGGTGAACGGTATTGCGCCTGCGCGGACTCCAGGGCGGGCATTCGCCGGTTCTGCAATCCCCCATCACTAAACCCGCAACCCAGGATCGCACCCTCGCCTTTGGGCCCACGCGGCCGTTCCGCGCGGCTCTTGCTTCGGATTTCGTTCGGGAGCTAAACTTCACCGTCCACGCCGCGCCCTTGCCTCAGCCAGCCGTGACCGCCGCCACCCCGCCGTTTCCCGAAGCCGTGCTGCGCACCGTACTGGCGGGCGCGGTCGCGGCGTGGCCGCGTGGCGGCGACGCTGCCTCCGCAGGAGGCGAGCCGCGGCGGTGGTACGTCGATGCGTTCGCCGGCGCCGAGTTCCAGTTC
>DASVTZ010000089.1 GCA_036387335.1 Longimicrobium sp. | reverse complement strand
CCGCCAACGTGCACGGGGTGGAGCTCTTCGGCTTCAAGCGCGCGGGCGGCACCAGCGCGACCGGCGGGCTGGACGAGGCTGCCGCGCACCGCGGTGTCCTCTTCGTGCTGGGCGACGAGCTGGCCGACGCGCCCGAAGGCTTCGGCGCGAACGCGTCGCTCTACGTGTACGTGGGGCACTTCGCATCGCCGGCCGCGCGCAACGCCCACTTCATCCTCCCGGCGACGACGTTCGCCGAGATGGAGGGGACGTTCACCAACGTGCAGCGGCGGGTGCAGCGCTTCTGGCCTGCGATCCAGGCGCCGGGGATGGCGCGTCCGGCGTGGCAGATCCTGGGCGTGCTCCTGGCCGGCATCAGCGACGCCGCCCCCGTCGGCACCGCCGCCGACGCCTTCGCGGCGCTCGCCGCGGTTCGCCCCGAGTTCGGCGGCCTGAGCTACACCGACCTCGCGCAGAACGGCGCGGTGCTGCCGTCCTTCGCGGAGGCGGGAGACTGAACGGAAGTGCGCGAGTGCGTGTGTGCGCTCTTCTGTCATCCTGAGGGAGCCGCCGGACGGAAGCACGCCGTCGCACACCGCACTCTCTGCGGCGAGCGAAGGATCTAGCCGGCGAGGCAGGAGGACGGCGAGCGAAGGCGGGCCCCTCGGTACGCGCAGTAGATCCTTCGTTCCGCGCCAAAGGGTGGAGCAAGGGAGAGGGCGGTGAGGCGCGTCACTCAGGATGACAAATAGAGGGGACGACGAGTCCCCTAACGCACTAACGCACTAACGCACTAACGCACTAGTCCACTGGGCATAGGCACTAGGCACTAGGCACTAGGCACTCGGCACTGGTTTTCAAATGCAGCAGAACGTTTCCCAGCTCCAGCCACTCGGCGACACCGGGTTCCTGATCGCTTCGCTGATCAAGGTGATCCTGGTGTTCTCGGTGCTCATGGTGGTCGTGGCGCTCCTGACGCTCCTGGAGCGCAAGGTCAGCGCGTGGATGCAGGACCGCCTCGGACCGAATCGCGTCGGGCCCGGGGGGCTCGGGCAGCCGCTGGCCGACGGGATCAAGAACATCCTCAAGGAGGAGACCAACCCGGCCGAGGCCAACGGGGTCTTCTTCACGCTCGCGCCGATGCTCTCCATCATCCCGGCGCTGATCACCTTCGCGGTGATCCCTTTCGCGTCGCCGCTGCGGCTGGGGAACAGCGTGGTGCCCATGGTCGTGGCCGACGTGCCGGTGGGGGTGCTCTTCCTCCTCGCCTTCTCGTCGCTGGGCGTGTACGGCATCGTGATCGCCGGGTGGGCCAGCTACAACAAGTACGCGCTGCTCGGCGGCCTGCGGGCAGGCGCGCAGATGATCTCGTACGAGATCGCGCTGGGGCTGGCGCTGATGTCCGTCTTCTTCGTGGTCGGCAACGTCTCGCTGCCTGAGGTGGTGTACCGGCAGCAGGAGATGAACCTATGGTTCGCGCTGCCGTTCTCGGTGTCGTTCCTCTTCTTCTGGATCGCGTCGTTCGCGGAGACCAACCGCCTCCCCTTCGACCTTCCCGAGGCCGAAAGCGAGCTGGTGACCGGGTACCACACCGAGTACTCGTCGATGAAGTTCTCCATGTTCTTCATCGCGGAGTACGCGCACGTCCTGACGGTGTCCGCGCTGATGGCGACGCTCTTCCTCGGCGGGTGGGACATCCCGGGGTGGGGGCGCGACGACATGCTGGGCTTCGACGCGCGGGGACAGTGGGTGGGCGCGCGGCCGGAGTGGTGGCTGACGCTGCTGACGTTCGGGATGTTCGCCGCGAAGACCTTCTTCTTCATCATGGTCTTCATGATCGTGCGCTGGACGGTGCCGCGCTTCCGCTACGACCAGGTGATGGACCTGGGGTGGAAGGTGATGCTCCCCGCCGCGCTCGCCGCCGTGGTGATCACCGCCGCGACCGTGCTCGCGCTGGACTCGTTCGGCGTGCGGGTGACGGACCGGTGGATGGGGATCTTCCCCACCTACGGCCTGGTGCTGACGGCGGTGAACGGGGTGATGCTGGCGGCGGTGCTCTACGTGCTGGACAAGGGCCACGTGCTCGCCGGCACCGGCGCGATGGAAGCGAAGCGGGCGCATGCCCAGGAGCTGGCCCGGCGGCGCACCGCGCGCGTGCCGGTGGGCGGCGCCGCACAACCGTAAGGAGCTGTACTCAAATGGCCGCGACCGTAAAGGTGATGCGTCGCCCGCAGGGGAAGTCGAGCTACCTGCGAGCCTCGCTGAAGGGGATGGCGCTGACGTTCCGGCACCTGATGAGCAACGCCGGGGACCGGAGCACGCAGACCATCCAGTACCCCGACGTCAAGAAGCCGCTGTCGCCGCGGTGGCGGGGGACGCACGTGATGGAGACGCACGACGACGGGCGCCCCAAGTGCGTGGCGTGCGGCCTGTGCCCCACCATCTGCCCGGCCAACTGCATCACGCTGGTGCCGGGCGAGGACGACCAGGGGAACCGCTTTCCCATCGTCTACGAGATCGACGAGTTCCGCTGCATCTTTTGCGGGATGTGCCAGGAGGTGTGCCCGGTGGAGGCGATCCACGTGGGCAACCACTACGAGAACGGCGAGTACACCCGCTCGAACTTCGTGTACGACCTGGACCGCCTGCAGAAGCAGACGCACCCGGTGACGCTGTTGTGGGATCCGTCGGACCCGGCAGGGGAATGAACGGAAGGAAGTGCTAAGTGCTGAGTGCCAAGTGCTGAACCGCAGCCACTTAGGACTTAGCACTTAGGACTTGGCACTTTAAGTCCCGAACCCGGACCCGATTCCGGAGCCCATGAACCAGATCCTGTTCTTCTTCTTCGCCGCGTGCGCGGGCGGGTCGGCGCTGGCGATGGTGACGCGAAGGAGCCCCGTGGCCAGCGCCGTCTGGCTCATCGGGACGTTCTTCTCCGTCGCGGCCATCTACACCCTGCTCGGCGCCTTCTTCATCGGGATCATTCAGATCCTGGTGTACGCGGGCGCCATCATGGTGCTCTTCCTCTTCGTCATCATGCTCCTCAACCTGGGGAACAACGCCGAGGCGGACATGCGCGGGGTGCCCTGGCAGGGGGCCGCGGTGGTGGTGGGGCTGGGGGTGTTCGGCATCCTCACCAGCGTCTTCGTGCGCGGCTACCGCCCGCCGCTGGGGAACGAGGCCGGGCGCGCCGCGCTGGACAACGCGCAGGCCATGAACGGCACCGTGGGGCTCATCGGCATGCCGCTCTACCAGGACTTCATGATCCCGCTGCAGGCCACGGCCATCCTCCTCCTGATCGCGTGCATCGGGGCGGTGGTCCTCGCCAAGCGCAAGGTGTAAAGGCCATGTCCCAGATCCCGGTCGAGTACCCGCTCATCCTCAGCGCCCTCCTCTTCTCCGTGGGAGTGGCGGGGGTGGTGGTGCGGCGCAACATCATCATCCTGTTCATGTGCGTGGAGCTGATGCTCAACGCGGTGAACCTGGCGTTCGTGGCGCTCTCCCCGTTCGCGGGGGTGCAGGGCCAGGTGTTCGTCTTCTTCGTGATCGCCGTGGCGGCCGCCGAGGCCGCGGTCGGCCTGGCGATCGTCATCGCCGCCTTCCGTCACCGGGAGTCGGTGGACGTCAAGAACTTCAGCCTGCTCCGGTGGTAAGCGTCCCGTGACGATCCTCCAAGAGGCCGCGCACGCGGCAACGCAGGCAGGTGCCGAAGGCGCGCACGGCGCCGCCTTCCACCCGGTCCTTCCCTGGGCGATTCTGGCGCTGCCGCTGCTCGGGTTCGTGATCAACGGCATCGTGGCGATCATCGCCGCGCGCCGCGCCCTTCCCGTGCTCCCCCCCGTGGGCG
Organism: Longimicrobium sp.; assembly: GCA_036387335.1. Classification (NCBI taxonomy): domain Bacteria; kingdom Pseudomonadati; phylum Gemmatimonadota; class Longimicrobiia; order Longimicrobiales; family Longimicrobiaceae; genus Longimicrobium; species Longimicrobium sp. The sequence goes on along the minus strand of DASVTZ010000089.1, from coordinate 18,072 downwards.
ACCCGTACTGGGACGCGCACCACGACGAGCACGCCCACGCCCCCGCGCACCGGCCCGCCCTCGCGATGGCCGGCGCCGCGCCGAGCGAGCAGGAGGGGATGGACCACGGCACCCGCCCCAGCCCCGTGGACGCCGCCCACGACGTGCACCCGCACGCCCACGACGCGCACGGGCATGATGCGCACGGCCACGACGCGCACGACGACCACGGGCACGCGCACGGCCCTAAGCCGCTGACGCACGTGCTGCCCAGCTTCGTGGCGCCGGGGGTGATGCTGCTCGCGTTCGCACTGGCGGTGGCGAACTTCCTGGCGATGCGCGGCGCCCACGCGTTCGAGGCGACGGAGCTCTTCACCTGGATCCCCGCGGGCGACCTGAACGTCTCGGCGGGGCTGCTGCTCGACCCGCTCTCCATCGTGATGGCGCTGATCATCACGGGGGTGGGGTCGCTGATCCACATCTTCTCCGTCGGCTACATGAAGGAGGACCCCGGGTACCCGCGCTACATGGCGTACCTGAACCTCTTCGTCTTCTTCATGCTAGTGCTCGTGCTGGGCTCGTCGTACCCGCTGATGTTCGTGGGGTGGGAGGGGGTGGGGCTCGCGTCGTACCTGCTGATCGGCTTCTGGTTCAGCGAGCGCGCCAACGCCGCCGCCGGGATGAAGGCGTTCATCGCCAACCGCGTGGGCGACTTCGGCTTCCTGCTGGCGATGTTCCTCCTGTTCGCTAACCTGGGCACGCTGGACTTCGCCGGGGTGGCGGACAAGGCTCCCGAGGTGTTCGCGTATGGCGGCGCCGTCGTCACGCTGGTCTGCCTCTTCTTCTTTCTGGGCGCCACGGGCAAGAGCGCGCAGATCCCGCTCTACATCTGGCTGCCGGACGCCATGGCCGGCCCCACGCCGGTTTCCGCGCTGATCCACGCGGCCACCATGGTGACGGCGGGCGTGTACCTGGTGGTGCGCTCCTCGGTGCTCTTTACGCTGGCGCCCACGGCGTCGCTGGTGGTCGCCCTGATCGGCGCGCTGACGGCGATCTTCGCGGCCACCATCGGCCTGAAGCAGTGGGACATCAAAAAGGTGCTGGCGTACTCCACCGTGTCGCAACTGGGCTTCATGTTCGCGGCGGTGGGGATGGGGGCCTACGTGGCCGGCGTCTTCCACCTGATGACGCACGCCTTCTTCAAGGCCTGCCTCTTCCTGGGCTCGGGCGCGGTGATCCACGCCATGCACGCGGCGCTGCACCACACGCACAACCCGGCCGACGCGCAGGACATGCGCAACATGGGCGGGCTGCGGAAGTACCTGCCGGTCACCTTCATCACCATGGGGATCGCGACGCTGGCCATCGCCGGCGTGCCGCCGTTCGCGGGCTTCTTCTCCAAGGACGAGATCATCGGCGCCGCCTGGCTGGGCGCCGCGGGGTCGTCGCCGCTGTCGGGCGCGGAGCTGTTCGGGATCTCGGGCGCCACGTGGATGGGCTTCATCGGCGGGACGCTCTCGATCGCCGCGTTCATGACGGCGTTCTACATGGGCCGCCTGATGATCTACACCTTCTTCGGCCGCTTCCGCGGCGGCGAGACGGAAGAGCGGCACCTGCACGAGGGCGACTGGACGCTGAGCCTGCCGCTGGTGGTGCTCGCGGCGCTCTCGCTGCTGGGCGGCTTCCTCAACGTGGAGGAGGAGGTGCCGGTCGTCGGCATCTTCAACTTCGACGGCGAGGGCGGGGCGCTGCACCGCTGGCTCCACCCGGTGCTCGCCGGGTCCGAGGACGTGATCCGCAACAACCTGCAGAACATCCCCGAGGCGCACCACGCGGCGTGGCCCATCATCCTGGCCATCGTCATCGGGCTGGGCGGGCTGGCGACGGCGTTCGTGCTGCTCGGCAAGAAGGTTCTGGGCAACGCGGACACCGAGCCGACGTACCGCAACGGGATGGAGCGCACGCTCTACAACAAGTGGTGGATCGACGAATTCTACGACCGCGCCGTCCTGGGACCCGTCCGGGCGACGGCGCGCTTCCTGGCGAGCTTCGACCGCCGCGTGATCGACGGGCTGGTGGACTTCGCGGGGCGCACCTCGCAGGCGCTCGGCCTCGTGTTCGGCAGGCTGCAGACGGGGCAGACCAACACCTACGCGTTCGTGCTCGTGCTGGGCGTGCTCCTTCTCCTCGGCGCCTTCGCGCTCTGACGCACCGGGAACGATGAACGACTTCTACCAGAGCCACTGGATCCTGACGTTCCTGATCCTCTTTCCCATGCTGGGCGCGCTGGCCGCGTTCCTGGCCGGGGAGGAGAACGCGAAGCGGGTGGCCCTCGTGGCCGGCCTGATCGAGCTCGCGGTGTCCATCCCGCTCTTCTTCACCTTCAACCCCGTGGGCACCTGCCGCATGAGCGGGGTCGACCCCCGCGCGGGGATGGGGGCGTGGCTGGACCGGACGGTGAACTTCAACAACTGCGCGGACCTCGTCTGGTTCAAGGAGTGGGGGATCCACTACCGGATCGGGATGGACGGCATCTCGCTCTTCATGGTGCTGCTCACCACCCTGCTGCTGCCGCTGATGGTGCTTGGGTCGTGGACGTACATCCGCGATCGCGAGCGCGGCTTCTACGCCTCGCTCCTGGCGCTGACCGGCGGCGTGGTGGGGGTGTTCGTGTCGCTGGACCTCTTCCTGTTCTACATGTTCTGGGAGATGGTGCTGATCCCCATGTACTTCCTCATCGGGATCTGGGGCGGCAAGGAGCGCATCTACGCGGCGGTCAAGTTCTTCCTCTACACGGCGGTCGGCTCGCTGCTGATGCTGGTGGCGATCCTGTACCTCTTCTGGCGCTTCAACGGCGTCACGGCGGGGATCACGCCCAGCTTCTCGTACTTCGACTTCATGACGCTGCAGCTCACCGGGGTGGAGCAGACGATGCTCTTCCTGGCGTTCGCGCTGGCGTTCGCGGTCAAGGTGCCGATCTTCCCCTTCCACACCTGGCTGCCGCACGCGCACGTGCAGGCGCCCACGGCGGGGTCGGTGGTGCTGGCGGGGGTGCTGCTCAAGATGGGGACGTACGGCTTCATCCGCTTCGCCCTCCCCCTGTTCCCGGACGTGGCGCGGAGCGGCGGCGTGGTGAAGTGGGCGATGATACTGGGGCTGGCGGGGATCATCTACGCCGCGCTGGTGGCGGCGGTGCAGCCCAACGCCAAGAAGCTGGTGGCGTACACCTCGGTGGCGCACCTGGGCTTCGTGATCCTGGGGATCTTCGCCTTCAACGCGCAGGGGATGCAGGGCGCGCTGCTGGTGATGATCGGCCACGGGCTCTCCACGCCCATGCTCTTCTTCCTGCTGGGGATGCTGTACGAGCGGCGCCACTCGTACGACATCGCCGACTTCGGCGGGCTGGCGGCGTCGCTCCCGGTGTTCTCGGTCATGCTGGTGTTCGCGGCCATGACCACCATCGGGCTCCCGGGCACGAGCGGCTTCGTGGGCGAGTTCCTGGTGCTGCTGGGCGCATTCCGCAGCCAGCCGTGGATGGCGCTGATCGGCGCCAGCGGGGTGATCTTCGCGTCGTACTACATGCTGCCGATGGTGCAGAAGACCATCTTCAACGCGCTGGACCGGCCGGCCAACCGCCACGTGCCGGACCTCAACCGGCGCGAGCTGGCCATCCTCCTGCCGCTGGCGCTGCTGATCCTGTGGCTGGGGGTGTACCCGAAGCCGTTCCTGGACCGCATGGAGCCTTCCGCCCAGCGCGTCCTTGCGCAGGTGAAGGATTCGCGGATGCCGCAGGGCTTCGGGGCCCCCGTCGCCGTCCAACCGTAGGGGAGAACCGCTTTCATGTTCGCTGACCTTTTCCGGACGCTCGGGCGCCCGGACGTGCTGGACCTGGCCCGCCAGCCGCACTACTTCTGGGCGCTGCTCCCGGAGATCGTGCTGGCGCTGGGCGCCATGGGCGTGCTGATGGTGGACGTCTTCCAGAAGGGGAACCGTTCCGAGCCGTCGCGCCCCAGCGTGGCCTGGCTCGCGCTGGCGGCGCTGGTGCTGGCGGGGTTCGCCAACCTGGCGCTGGTGAACGTGACCGACCGCTCGGACGTGGGGATGGTGGCGCTGGACAACTTCCGGATGATCACCAACTACATCTACCTGGGGTCGGCGGCGCTCACCCTTTTCCTCTCCATGGGCTACCTGGACCGGCGCGGCATCAACCGCGGCGAGTTCCACGTGCTGGTGCTATTCGCCACCCTGGGGATGATGCTGATGGGCGGCGCGCGCGACCTGATGCTCCTCTTCGTGGGGCTCGAGGTGATGTCGGTGGCCATCTACGTCCTGGTGGGCTTCGACCGGCTGGACCCGCGCTCGTCCGAGGGGTCGCTCAAGTACTTCCTGCTCGGCGCCTTCTCCAGCGCCTTCTTCCTGTACGGCCTGGCGCTGGTGTGGGGGACGGTGGGGACGACGAACCTGCGCGGGATCTCGCAGGCGGTCATCGGCGGGGCGGCTCCCTTCGGCGGGATCTTCCTTGCCGGAATGGCGCTGACGATGGTGGGCTTCGCCTTCAAGGTGGCCGCCATGCCCTTCCACATGTGGACGCCCGACGCGTACGACGGCGCCCCCACGCCCATCACGGCGCTGATGTCCACGGGCGTCAAAGCGGCGGCGTTCGCGGCCTTCATCCGCATGTTCGTGATCGGCTTCGGCGGCGCGGGCGACGTGTGGCGCGAACCGGTGTTCTGGCTGGCGGTGGTCACCATGTTCGGCGCCAACCTGATCGCGCTCACCGAGGGGAGCGTCAAGCGGATGCTCGCCTACTCGTCGATCGCGCACGCCGGCTACCTGCTGGTGGCGCTGCTGGCGATGTCGCGGGCCGGGGTGGCGGCGTTCCTGTTCTACCTGGTCGTCTACACCATCGTGACGGCGGGGGCGTTCGGCATGGTGATCGCCAACGCGCGCGAGAACGGCGAAGAGCGGGTGGCGCTGGAAGACTGGGCGGGATTCGCGTCGCAGAAGCCGCTGCTGGCCGGGCTCTTCTCCATCTTCCTCCTCTCGCTGGCCGGCTTCCCGCTCACCGCGGGCTTCCTGGGGAAGCTGTACATCCTGCGCGCGGCGGTGGATGCGGGGCTGGCTCCGGTGGCGGTGCTCCTGGTGCTGGCGTCGCTGATCTCGTACTTCTACTACCTGCGCCTGATCGTCGTGATGTACATGCGTCCCGCGCGCTCGGCCGACGACCACCGCCACGCCTGGCTCCCCGGCCCCACCCGCTGGGCGGTGACAGTGGCGGGGGTGGCGGTGATCCTCCTCTTCTTCCTGGGCTCCAGGCCGATGGGGTGGGCGCTGAAGGGGGCCGATTCGCTGGAGTGGACCCCGGTGCGCGGCGCCACCGCGGCCGGGGTGCAGCCGGGGACGCAGACGTCGTTGCGGTAAACGGATTCAGCGGGCTACGGAACGGGGTGGAGGCCCGGCGGTGAGCGCCGGGCCTCCTGTTTGCAAGGGGAATGGAGACATGGCGGACCGCGACGAGAACCAAGAGAAAGCGCGCCGGGATCGGCGGCGGGAACGTGGCCTGGATGCGGCCGGCGGCGAGAAGCCCTCGCGCGGCCGGCTGGGCCAGGCTGGGCGTGCCGCGGGGCTGACCGCCGCGGCGGCGCTGGCGGCGTACGGCGTCTTCCTGGTGGGCGCGGGAAGGTCGCGCCAGCGCCCCGTGACCGAGCTCCCCAACGCGCTGGGGATGCGGCTGGAGTACGTGCCCTGGGGCGACGTGCACTACGCCTTCTACAGCCGCGAGGGCGAGGGAAGGCCGCTGGTCTTCGTGCACTCCATCAACGCGGTCGCCTCGGCGCACGAGATGCGGCCCCTGGTGCGCGCGCTGGCCCGCGGCGACCGGCCGATCTTCGCGCTGGAGTGGGTCGGCTTCGGCCACAGCGACCGCCCGGAGATCATGTACACGCCGGAGGTGCTGGAAGACCAGCTGGAGCACTTCCTTGAGCGCGTGGTGCGCCCCGCCGGCGGCGCGGACGTGATCGGCCTGTCGCTGGGCGCCACCTACGCCGCCGAGGTCGCCCGCCGCCGGCCGGACCTGGTGCGCTCGCTGGTCGCGCTGGAGCCCGCCGGCCTGGGCGACGACCCGGCCGAGGTGGGGCGCCTGCGCTCGAAGCTGGCCTTCATGCTCCCCGGCGTGCAGCGCGCACTGTACGAGCGCCTCACCACGCCGGACCGCATCTTCGAGTTCGCGCGCGACCAGCTCTTCACCCCCGACTTCGGGGTGCCGGACGAGTTCGTGGAGTACGCGGTGGAGACGGCGCGCGTGGAGGGCGCCGCCCGGCCGCTGGACGACGTGGTGAACGGCCGCCTCTTCGTAAAGGAGGCGATGGAGACGTACCTGCGCCTCCGCCAGCCGATCCTGGTGGTGCACGGCACCGCCGAGAGCCGCCGCGCGGCGCAGATCCAGCGCCTCCCCGAGCTGGAGGAGCGCCCGAACGTGACGGTGGTCGGGCTGCCCACGGGGCCGCTCCCGCACTGGGAGCGCGCCGCCGAGGTGGCCGAGCGCGTCCGCCGCTTCTACGAGGAGCGGCTGGGCGACGTGGAGCCGGCCCAGGCCTGAACCTGCCCCAAGGAGCTCGTGATGATGCTTTTCCGTGCCGCCCTCGTGGGCGCCCTTCTGCTCTCCGCCGCCTGCGGTGGGAACGGCGAGGACGACGAGGCGAACGCGCCCGCCGCCGCGATCGACACCACCAACGAAGACCGGATGGACGGCACCTCCACGCAGCAGGTGCAGGCGGAGGCCAAGGCCATGTCGCCGGAGGAGGCGGCGCGGGCCGGTCTGGTGGACACGACGATCCACCTGGAGAACCTGTCCAGCTCGGACAGCACTCCCCCGGGCGCCACGCTCCCCGGCGCGCCCAACCCCGGCGCACAGGCCGGCACGCGAAACGACACCGTGGCGCCGCTGCCGGAGACCAACCCGAACGCGCGGCCATCGGCGAGGCCGTAACAGCGGGCTCACGCGGAGGCGCGGAGACGCGGGGAGAGGCGCGGATGTGGGTGTCCGCGCCTTTGCTGTGCGGGGGCGGGGCACCGGGGGATCCCACCGGGGGCTAAAGCCCCCGGCTGGAACCACGCGAAGGCGGCTGAAGCCGACTCGTGCATGCCGGCATCGGGGCGGATCTCGCCCGCGAGTCCGCGCAGGCGGACTTTGTGCTGTTGTTGCAGCGAGTTTACTCGCCGGGAGCGGTGGCCTTGCCGGTCCGGCCCGGTCTGGCTATTCTGCCCGGCTTCGGAGCCGCCGGGCGGCATCCGAAACGAATCACCAGACGCTTGAGGAGATGCGCGCGTGAAGAGCATCGTGTGCGTGAAGCGCGTCCCGGACACCGAGGCGCGCCTTCGCATTGCGGGCGACGGGGGGACCGTCGACCCTGCCGGAATGAAGTTCGTGCTGAACCCGTACGACGAGTTCGCCGTCGAAGCCGCCCTGAAGCACAAGGAGGGAGCGGGCTCCGGCGAAGTGACCGTGATGACCGTGGGCGGCGCCGAATCGGCCGAGACGCTGCGCACCGCGCTGGCCATGGGCGCCGACAACGCCGTCCTCCTCAAGTCGGCGGGCGGCCTCGAAGGGCTGGCCGTGGCGCGCGCGCTGGCGGACGAGGTGAAGGGGCGCGAGTACGACCTCCTCCTCTTCGGCCTGCGCGCCGTGGACGACGACCTCCAGGCCGTCGGGCCGATGACCGCCGAGCTGCTGGGCATCCCGGTGACGAGCGCCGTCACGCAGTTCGAGGTGCAGGACGGCAAGGTGGTGGCGCAGCGCGAGATCGAGGGCGGCACCGAGGTGGTGGAGCTGCGCATGCCGTGCGCGCTCACCCTCACCAAGGGTGCCTACGAGCCGCGCTACGCGTCGCTCAAGGGGATCATGGCGGCCAAGAAGAAGCCGCTCGAGGAGAAGCCCGCCGCCACCGGCGACAGCGCCGCCGCCGCGCAGCAGCTCTCCTACCCGGCGGAGCGCAAGGCCGGCCGCATCGTGGGCCAGGGCGCCGACGCCGTGCCCGAGCTGATGCGGCTGCTTCGCGAAGAGGCCAAGGTACTGTAAGGGGAATGGGGAAGTGGGGAATGGGGAATGGTCGCTGCCTGGTTTTCACCATTCCCCAATCCCCAATCCCCATTCCCAATCCACTTCAACGGAACTGACGATCCATGGCAATATTCGCGTTCGCGGAGACGCGTGAGGGGGAGCTGCGCAAGGTGGCGCAGGAGGTGGTGACCGCCGCCCGCACCCTCGCGGACGGGCTGGGCACCGAGGTGGTCGCCGCCGTGCTGGGGAAGCCGGGCACCTCCGGCGTGGCCGCCGACCTGGGCCGCTACGGCGCGGACCGCGTGCTGGCCGGCGAGAGCGAGTCGTTCGACAAGTACCACCCCGAGGCGTTCACCACGGTGATCGCCAGCTACCTCAAGGAGAACGGGTGCGAGGCCGCCCTCTTTCCGGCCACGTCGCTGGGCCGTGACCTGGCGCCGCGCGTCGCCGCGCGCATGGGCGTGGAGTACCTCAGCGAAGTCACCGCCCTCGAAGTGGAGGGTGGGCAGGTGGTCGCCACGCGGCCCAAGTACGCGGGCAAGCTGAACGCGCGCGTCACCGTCACGGGCAAGCCGGCGGTGCTGGCGCTTCGCCCCAACTCCTTCAACCCCGCCGAGAACGCCAGGGCTGGCACCGTCGAGCCGCTCGCCGTCTCGCTGGAGGGCGCGGACTTCGGCGTCATCGTGCGCGAGATCCGCGCGGCGGCGGGGGAGAAGATGGACGTGGCCGAGGCGCCGGTGATCGTGGCCGGCGGGCGCGGGCTGGGGAGCGCCGAGAACTTCAAGATCCTCGAAGACCTCGCCGACGCCTTCCACGGCCGCGCCACCGTCGGCGCCTCTCGCGCGGTGGTGGACGCGGGTTGGCGCCCCCACGCCGAGCAGGTGGGGCAGACGGGCAAGACCGTGTCGCCAACGCTCTACTTCGCCGTCGGCATCTCGGGCGCCATCCAGCACCTGGCCGGCATGCGCTCGTCGCGCTACATCGTGGCGATCAACAAGGACCCCGAGGCCCCCATCTTCAAGGTGGCCGACTACGGCATCGTGGGCGACCTCAACCAGATCATCCCCCGCCTCGCCGAAGAGGTCCGCAAGGTCGTCGGCTGATCCTGCCGGCATGATGGACCCTGAGGCCCGGAGAGGACACATCCTCTCCGGGCCTCTGCCTTTCCCCCCACCCTCTCCCTTCCTCGACCTCCGCATCCCACACCGATACCCGTAGGGGCCGCCCCACGTGGCTGCCCGTGCCCCGCCATGCGCCAATCCCCGGCGTCCGGAACGATCGGATGCCCAAGTTCCCGCATCGCGAACCAAACCGCCGCCCCCACCCTCGCGCCACGCCACGCCCCCGCGTTATCATCCCAACGCAGGCCCATACCCGATCCCCGTCATGGAGCGCGCTTGAACGACCCGCGTCCGTCCCGCAGCACATGGATCGCGCCGGTGGCACTGGCGGTGGCGGTGCTGTCGCTGCTGATGAACGCGGTGCTCCTGTCGAGGCTGCGGCATCCGGAGCGGCTGGCGGCGCCCGCGGTGGGGAGGATGGTGGAGAAGCTCGGGAAATCGGAGGCGAGCATCAAGTACCAGGTCCGGGTGCCGTCGGGGACGCCGCTCCACTTCGACGTCCCCCTCGACCAGACGTACAACATCAAGCTGAACACCACCTTTCCCATCAACACCACCGTGAACGTGCCGCTGCGGGGACCGCTGGGCACCTACATGGTCCGCCTCCCCATCAACACGCGCATCCCGATCAGGACGGACATGCCGGTGCGGCTGCACGACACCTTTCGCGTGCGCACGCAGACGCAGACGGAGTACGTGATCCCGCTGGAGATCCGCGTCCGCGACCTGCCGCTGGACGAGCTTCGCAAGTCGCTGGAGCCATGAACCGCCCCCTCGCCCTCGCCGCGCTCCTGGCCCTCGCCGGCTGCGGCGCCGAGCCCCGCGCCGATCCGCCCCGCGCCGCCGCCCTCCCGTCAGAGGCACCGGCCGCACACACGTGGCGCGCCAACCCGTCGTCCGCCCGCATCACGCACGCGGGCGACACGCTGGTGGTGGAGACGGTCGCGCACGCGATCCTGTGGGAGGAGGACGCACCCGAGTTGGAGCCGCCCTACGAAGTGACCGCCACCATCCGCAAGCGGAGCGGCCGCCTGCACGAAGGGATCGGGCTCGTGCTGGGCGGCACGGGCCTGGAGGGGCCGGAGGCGGGCCAGGTCTACAGCTACTTCCTCACGCGCGGCGACGGCAGCTTCCTGGTGAAGCGCCGCCAGGGGGTGCAGACGCCCATCGTGCGCGACTGGACGCGCCACCCCGCCATCCGCCGCGACGCCGAGGGGGGCGGCCGCCCCAACCAGCTCACGGTGCAGGTGGGCGCGGACGAGGCCGTCTTCCTGGTCAACGGCAAGGAAGTCGCGCGCGTCCCCGCGTCCGAGCTGGCCCTGCGCGGCCGCGCCGGCCTCCGTGCCGCGCATGACGTCCAGATCGAGGTGACCGGTTTCCGCGCCGGGCCCAAGCATCCATGATCTCACGCCGAGACGCGGAGCCACCGAGGAAGGATAACGAAGTTGTCTCTTCTGGTCGTGTGAGTCCCGCCCGCGTTGATGGGCGTCACTGCCGCTGTCGGCCGCCGAAGGCCAGCCGCGCTACCCCTTGACAAAGGGCCTATTCGTTACCCAATCGCATGGCCCTCTGGACGAAGAACCGCCTGAAGTGCGCTTCCTGCAACTACTTGTGTGGTGCAGCAAAACAGTTGACTTCCGCGGTGCGATGCCCTATGATTGTCGTGGATCTGAACGCCGGCCAGTCCGGTTAGTAGGTTCCACCCGGGGGCGGCCAAAAGCCGCCCCCTAATTTTGTGCGCCACTCAGAGCCTTACGATACCCCGCGGATCGTTGCGGGCCGCTTGTGTACACAATATCGCCTGAAGTCGATTGAAATAGTGCTGACCAGATTTCTTCCGCATGTACCCATTCGGGGCGAGTTCCTGGTATAAAAGGAACGCCGCTAAATCAGCGGACTGCACGAAATAGGAGTGCTCTGAGTCCTTGAACACGGGGTCTTCGATGATCTGCACCATCGGAAGGTTGCGGTACCCACCACCGCCCTGATTCGGGATGGGGTTGTATGCGCGGAGCTTCCGCAAGAGGGCTTGCAGGCGTTTGTTGTCGGTGTTGTCCGGTAGGATTATCGCACGGTCGTCCGTGTTAGCCGGGCCGCGGAAGTTGCGATACGAGATCGTATTTTCGAGGCGCTGGATCAGCGTCCTCCACGCATTCTCGAACACGCCGTAACTCAATCCCTTCCCCTGCTTGTCTACCACGACGTTGAGGATGTTCAAGTCCGGAATCGAAGCCAGGGCGTCGGCGTAATCCCGGATGATTGAGAGACGATCGTGTCTTTTGATGCGAACGAGGTTGCCCGGGTTGTTGATGAAGTGTGCCGCATGGATCTCTTCCCGAAGTTTGAGTCCGTGCCTCGCCTTCATATCCTGGCGAAACTGGATCAAGCGATCTAAGACCGCCCGCCATCGTAGCTCGTGCACCACCAAGCCGGTGAGGACGAAGTATCGCGTGGGTGAGTTGATCACTCCGGCATCCCCGCTTTCGTCCACGTACATCAAGAACATGCCAGCCCCACTCACTGCGCGGTTGTGAAGGTACGTTACGAGACGGACCAATGTCGCCGGACACCGCCCGCTGGTGCAAGGTGAAGTGCGTGTACTCGCCATCGTTTGGCCCACCAGCACGCAGCACCTTCTTACGATCTTCCATGAGCAGGCCTCTGGCGGAGGGAGACCGCAAGGCCGGCACGCTCTAAACCACCAGCCGGAACGTTACATCCGAACCGACCCCACCACCCCGTATAGAGACTTGACCACAAGCGGTAATCAGCGTTACGCTTGGAAGGAAGCCACGGAGAACCTGAAGGAAGAACGATGACGCACGCGCTTCGCACTCGCCGAGTTACCGGCCCCCGGATCCGTTCCGGGGCGCAGAGGGCCTGCGCGCGCGTCTGAAACGACGCGCTGCCGCCTGCGCGCGGCGTGGCACCCGTGCCCGCCCCCCGGACCGATCCGGGGGGCGGTTTCGTTTTCCCCGGAGCCGGGCACCCTGCCCGCCCCACCGAAAATCGAGCACACAGGTGCCATCATGCGCGAAACAGCAGCGGGTTCCGAAGCCGGCGGTCGCTTGACCCATCCCGGCGCGGCGGGTAAGATTGGCCCTTCTTATCGAGAGACCCACACGGGGTCCGAAGCCCCGTTTTTCCTATCGGAGACGAGGGGAATGGCCGAGCCGCTCCCGCCGCAGTACAACCCGCAGGAAACCGAGGCCGCGCTCTACCGCTGGTGGGAAGAGCAGGGCTTCTTCCGCGCGGACGCCGGGAGCGGGGACGAGGCGTACGTCATCCCCATCCCCCCGCCCAACGTGACGGCCGTGCTCCACATGGGGCACGGGCTCAACAACACCATCCAGGACCTCCTCACCCGCTGGCGGCGGATGCAGGGGAGGAACGCGCTCTGGATTCCCGGCACCGACCACGCCGGCATCGCCACGCAGAACGTGGTGGAGCGCATCCTCGCGAAAGAAGGCAAGACGCGCTACGACCTGGGGCGCGACCTCTTCGTGGACCGGGTGTGGGCGTTCGTGCGCGAGACGGGGGGCACCATCCTCCAGCAGCTTCGCGCCATCGGCTCCTCGGCGGACTGGGAGCGCACGCGCTTCACCCTCGACCCGTCGCTGTCGAAGGCGGTGCGCGAGGTGTTCGTGCGCCTGCACGAGAAGGGGCTGGTGTACCGCGGCCACCGCATCATCCACTGGTGCCCGCGCTGCCTCACCGCGCTCTCCGATGAAGAGGCGGAGCCGGAGGAGAAACAGGGGAAGATCTGGCACCTGCGCTACCCCGTGGCCGAGGGGGTGGACGGCGGATCGCTGCCGCGCCTCGCCGACGGACGCGCGTACCTGGTGGTGGCCACTACGCGCCCGGAGACGATGCTGGGCGACACCGGCGTGGCCGTGAACCCGTCCGACGAGCGCTACGCGGGGATCGTGGGGAAGGAGCTGGAGCTTCCCCTCACCGGCCGCCGCATTCCCGTGGTGGCGGACGACTACGCAGACCCGGAGTTCGGCTCTGGGGCGGTGAAGATCACGCCCGCCCACGACGCCAACGACTTCGACGTGTCGCAGCGCACCGGCCTCCCGGCGCTCGACGTGATGACCCCGGAGGCGTCCATGAGCGACGCCGTGCCGGAGCCGTTCCGCGGGCTGGACCGCTACGACGCGCGCCGTGCCGTGGTGGCGGCGTTCGAGGAGCTGGGACTGCTGGAGAAGGTGGAGGACCACACCCTCTCCGTGCCGCACTGCTACCGGTGCGACACGGTGGTGGAGCCGCGCCTTTCCGAACAGTGGTGGGTGCGGATGAAGCCGCTCGCTGAGCCGGCGCTCCAGGCGTGGCGCGATGGGCGCGTGCGCTTTACGCCTGAGCGCTACGGGCGCACCTACGAGTACTGGCTGGAGAACATCCGCGACTGGTGCATCAGCCGCCAGCTCTGGTGGGGGCATCGCATTCCCGTGTGGTACTGCGGCTGCGGCGAGATGATCGTGGCCCGCGAGGACCCGACCGCCTGCACGAAGTGCGGAAGCACGGAGCTGGAGCAGGACACGGACGTGCTGGACACCTGGTTCTCCAGCTGGCTGTGGCCCTTCTCGACGCTGGGATGGCCGGAGGACACGGCGGACCTGCGCGCGTTCTATCCGAACCACACGCTGGTGTCCGGGCACGACATCCTGTTCTTCTGGATCGCCCGCATGATCATGGCGGGGCTGGAGTTCATGGGCGAGGTGCCCTTCCGCGACGTGTACCTCACCGGGATGGTGCGGGACCACCTGGGGCGGAAGATGAGCAAGTCGCTCGGCAACGGCGTGGACCCGCTGGACGTGGTGGCGCGCTTCGGGGCCGATGCGCTGCGCTACACCATGATCACCGGCGCCGCGGCGGGGATGGACCAGGGCGTGAACCCCGACAACCTGGAAGAGTCGTTCGGGCCCGCGCGCAACTTCGCCAACAAGCTGTGGAACGCGGGGCGCTTCGCCCTGATGAACCTGGGCGAGGGCGAGCGCGTGCCCCTCGCAGAGGTGCAGGGCGACCTGGAGCTGGCGGACCGCTGGATCCTGTCGCGCCTGTCGAAGGCGGTGCGCGAGACGACGGAATCGCTGGAGAAGTTCAGGCTCCAGGACGCTGCGCTGCGCGGCTACCAGTTCTTCTGGGGCGAGCTGGCGGACTGGTACCTTGAAGCCGCCAAGGCCCGCCTGCGCGGCGACCTGGGCGAGGCAAGCCAGCGCGCCTCCCGCGCCGTCCTGGCCGAGGCTCTGGACGGCGCGCTCCGCCTCCTCCACCCGGTGATGCCGTACATCACCGAGGCTGTGTGGCAGAAGCTGCCGCGCGCGGCCGGCGACGGGCCCGCGCTGATCGTGGCGCCCTGGCCCACCCCCGGCGCCGAGGACGCGGCGGCCGAGGCGGGCTTCGCGGAGGTGCAGGAGGCGATCGGCGCCATCCGCAACATACGCGCGGAGTACGGGATCGCGCCGGGCACCCGCATCCCGCTGCGTATCCCGTCCGCGGGCGACGCGGCGCGCGCGGCGATCGAGGGGAGCGCCCGCGCCCTGCTGGACCTGGCGCGCGTGGAGACGGTGGAGTGGGGCGCGACGGACGGCGAGGTGGGCGCGAACGCCGTCCTCCGCTCCGGCACCGAGCTCTTCGTGCCGCTGGCCGGCGTGATCGACCTGGACAAGGAGCGCGCCCGCCTGCGCACCGAGTGCGGCCGCCTGGACGGCCTGATCACCGGCACCGAGAAGAAGCTGGGGAACGAGAGCTTCGTGGCCCGCGCCCCCGCCGAGGTGGTGGAGAAGGAGCGCGAAAAGGTGGCGGCGTTCCGCGAGCAGCGGGCGAAGCTGGCCGACAAGCTCGCCGCGCTGGAGGGGGGCTCGTGAAGCGCCTGTGGATGTGCGCCGCGCTGCTGGTGGCGGCGTGCGCGCACATCGAGGCGCCCACCGGCGGCGAGGAGGACAAGGTGGGGCCGCAGCTCCTCACCACGCGGCCGGACACCTTTGCCCGCGCCCCAAGCCTCCGCGCGCCGGCCGTCTTCGTCTTCGACGAAACGCTCTCGGAGGAGCGGCTGGAGGAGGCGGTCTCCGTATCGCCTCGCACCAGCGCCGTCGCGGTGGACAAGAGCGGCGACGAGCTGCGGGTCTCGCTGCGCCGTGGATGGGAGCCCAACCGCATCTACCAGGTGGTGCTCGACTCCACGGTGCACGACCGCTTCAACAATCGCATCCAGGAGCCGATCCGGCTGGTCTTCTCCACCGGCCCCGAAATCCCGGAGACCTTTCTCTCCGGCACCGTGCTGGAGCGGCAGACGGCGCAGCCCGCCAAGGGCGTGCGCGTGGAGGCGATCCTGCGCCCCGACTCGCTCGTCTACGCCACGCGCACGGACGAGGCGGGGACCTTTGCCTTCGCGCAGATCCCGGCGGGGGAGTACCAGGTGCGCGCCTTCAGCGATCCCAACGCCAACCGGTCGCTGGAGCCCTTCGAGTCGCGCGACACCGCCGTTGCTCGCGTGGCCGTGGGCGCGCAGCCCTCGGTGGGGCTCAGCATCGTGGCGCCCGACAGCTCCGCCCCCAAGGCGCTGGAAGCAACGGGCGCCGACTCGGCGATCGCGGTGCGCTTCGACGACTTCCTGGATCCGGCGCAGCGCATCGAAGTCACGCAGGTGCGGCTCCTGGCGCCGGACAGCACGCCGGTGCGCATCGTGTCGGTGGTGATCGGCGCGCCCACGGACGTCCCCGCGGCCGCGCCGGACACCGCAGCCGCCCCCGTCGCGGGCGACACGGCGCGGCGGGGGGCGCCGGCCGCCGCGCGCGGGCCGGTGCCCTCGCGCACCATCACCGTGCGCGTGGCGGGTGCGCTGCGGCCGGACGCGCAGTACACCATCCGCGTGGAGGGCGTGCGCAACCTGGTCGGCCTCACGGGCGGGGGCGAGCTTCGCCTGCGTACGCCGCGCGCGGCAGCCGCTCCGCAACCGGCCGCCACGCCGCGGGCGGGAACGACGCCCCCGGCCACACCACAGGCTCCGCCCGCGAACCCGGCTCCGGCTCGCCCCTGAGCCGCCGTCTCTCATCTCCCCAACGGGAACATCGCCATGACCGAATCGTCGCCCCTCTCGGGGCTGCTCGCAGGGAAGAAGGGGCTGATCGTAGGGGTCGCCAACCAGAACTCCATTGCCTGGGGGTGCGCGCGCGCACTGGCCGGGGCGGGGATGGAGCTGGCCTTCACCTACCAGGGCGAGGTCATGCGCGACCGCGTCACCCGCACGGTGGCCGAGCTGGGCGACGTGCCGCTGATGGACCTGGACGTGCGCGACGAGGCGCAGGTGGCCGCCGTCTTCGGCGCGCTCAAGGAGCGCTGGGGGCAGCTCGACTTCCTCCTCCACTCCGTCGCCTTCGCACCCAAGGCCGCGATGGCGAACCCGTTCATCGAGACGCAGCGCGACGACTTCCTCGCGGCGCATGAGATCTCGGCGTACTCCCTCGTCGCCCTCTCGCGGGCGGCCTCGGCGATGATGCCGGAAGGCGGCAGCATCGTCACCATGACCTACTACGGGTCGCAGAAGGCGGTGCCCGGGTACAACGTCATGGGCGTGGCGAAGGCGGCGCTGGAGGCGTGCGTGCGCTACCTGGCGATCGACCTGGGGCAGCGCGGCATCCGCATCAACGCCGTCTCGGCCGGCGCCATCAACACGCTGGCGGCGCGCGGCGTGGCCCACTTCCGCGACCTGATGCGCATCACCGCCGAGCGCTCGCCGCTCAAGCGCACCGTGGAGCCGGACGAGGTGGGGAACGCGGCCCTCTTCCTGGCCTCGCAGCTCTCCGCCGGGGTCACGGGCGAGACGATGTACGTGGACGCCGGCTTCAACATCACCGCGGGTTGAAGCCACCGGTCTTCCTGGACCGCGACGGCACGCTGATCGCCGACCGCCACTACCTGTCCGACCCCGCCGGCGTGGAGCTCCTACCCGGCGCGGCGGAGGCGGTGGCGCGGCTGAACGGGGTGGGGCACCCCGTCTTCCTGGTGACCAACCAGTCGGGCATCGGCCGGGGATACTTCACCGAAGCGCAGTACCACGCCGTGCACGCACGGCTCGTGGAGCTCCTGAACGAAGCTGGCGCGCGGCTGGACGGCGAGTACCACGCCCCGCACGCCCCCGCCGACCCCGACCCGGAGGAGCTGCGCAAGCCGGGCGCGGGGATGTTCCTGCGCGCCGCGCGCGAGCACGGACTGGAGCTGGCCGGCGCCTACTTCGTCGGCGACCGTCTGCGCGACGTGGCCCCGGCGGAGCGGTTCGGCGGCACGGCGATCCTGGTCCGCGGCCCCCAGACGGAGGTCGCGGAGACGCCCCCGCACGTCCAGATCGTGGAGTCGGTCGCGGAAGCGGTGGAGCGAATCATCATGCTGTCGCGGGGCTGACGGTCCGATTATCTTGGAGCCAGCCCCTCCCGGCGCCGCGGACTGAAACCTGCGACGCTCGAAAGGGTAACAAGTGGCCGATGCGGCGGGAGTCGTTCAGCCCGCGACACACCATACACTGCGGGGGCAGCGATGCAGACCGAAAACGCGACCGTGAACGTGAATACGGAGACCGCCACCAGCCCCGTCACGGTGACCCCGACGGCCGTCGCCGAGGTTCGCCGCTACATGGAGGAGCAGGGGGCCACCGAGTCCGCCGGGCTGCGCGTGGGCGTGCTTCCGGGCGGGTGCTCGGGCTTCCAGTACGGCCTCAACATCGAGGACGAGGCCGGCGAGGACGACATGATCCTGGAGTCGAACGGGGTGCGGCTGTTCGTGGACCCGTTCAGCCTCCAGTACCTGGCCGGCGTGGAGATCGACTTCGTCTCCACCTTCCAGGGCTCCGGCTTCACCTTCAACAACCCGAACGCCAGCGGCGGCTGCGGCTGCGGCAGCTCGTTCACGGTGTGAGGG
>DASVTZ010000088.1 GCA_036387335.1 Longimicrobium sp. | reverse complement strand
ACAGCACGCCCGTCGCGCCGCCCACGATCCCAAAGAACGCCGCGCCCGCCAGCCCCGCATCGCGCGGCGAGCAGATGAGGATGCACCAGTCGTCGTCGTCCTCGTGATAGGTGTTGTAGCCGAGCACCGCTCCCGCGGCCGCGCCGGTCAGCAGGCCGATGCCGCCGTAGCGCGCCGCGGTGCCCACGCGCGACCGGCCCCCGCTTACGTCCAGCGTCCGCACGTCGGCCCATGCGGCGTGGATGGTGTCGCCGCCGCGGCCGCGCAGCACCAGCGAGTCGGGGCGCGCGTCGAGGACGGTGCCGCTCATCCGCGGAAAGCTCCGCGCGCTCACCCGCACGCGGTCGCCGGGGGAGACGGACTGCCGCTGGGCATCCAGCGGACCCGCGGCGCACAGGCAGAGGACGAGCGCAAGGTATGTCCTACGAATCATATCGTCCCTCCATCTGGCAGACGGGTTTTCGGGCGGCGCCCCGCACGGGCACCGGCGCAATCGCAACAAAATGCACAATGGCCGCCCGCGCTGGAATACGTAATTCGACGTATGCGCCCTCACAACCGTCCGCGGGATGGCCGGAACGCCCCCGCGCGCGCAGATTGACGAGGACACCATCGCCACCCCTGCCCCGCTCCGCGCCATGACCCTGCACCGCCCGCTCCTTGCCCTGGCCCTGCTCGCCGCCGTGCCCGCCGCGGCCCAGGACGCGTCCCGCTACCGCGCTCCCGCCGACTCGCTGATCCGCGCCGCCACCCGCGACAGCGCCGCCTGGAACCGCATCGCCGAGCTGGTGGACGGCTTCGGCCCGCGCTTCAGCGGCACGCCGCAGCTGGAGCGCGCCATCGACTGGGTGGTGGAGCAGATGAAGCGCGACGGGCTGGAGAACGTGCACACCGAGCCGGTGATGGTGCCGCGCTGGGTGCGCGGCCAGGAGTCCGCCACCCTGCTCAGCCCCCGCAGCCTCGAGCTGCACATGCTGGGGCTGGGCGGCAGCGTCGGCACGCCGGGGATCGAGGCGGAGGTGCTGGTGGTGGGGAGCTTCGACGAGCTCACCCGCCGCGCCGCCGAGGCGCGAGGGAAGATCGTGCTCTTCGACATCCCCTTCACTGAGTACCGCGAAACCGTGCAGTACCGAGGGCGCGGCGTGGTGGAGGCGGCGCGCGTGGGCGCTCTGGCCGCGCTGATCCGGTCGGTCGGTCCATTTGGGATGCAGACGCCGCACACCGGCAGCCTGCGCTACAACGACAGCATCCCAAAGATCCCGGGCGCGGCGCTCTCCATGGAAGACGCCATGTTGCTGCGCCGCATGCAGGTGCGCGGCCAGCGCCCGCGCATCCGCCTGCGCATGGGCGCGCAGATGCTGCCGGACGCCCCCTCGCGCAACGTGGTGGCGGAGATCCGCGGGCGCGAGCGTCCGGAGGAGGTGGTGGTGATCGGCGGCCACATCGACTCGTGGGACATCACCCCGGGCGCCATGGACGACGCCGGCGGGTGCGTGGCGGCGTGGGAGGCGGTGCGGCTGATGAAGGCGCTGGGCCTGCGCCCGCGCCGCACCGTGCGCGTGGTGCTGTGGACCAACGAGGAGAACGGCACCCGCGGCGGCAACGCTTACCGCGACGCCCACCGCGCCGAGCTCCCGAACCACGTCCTCGCCATCGAGTCCGACGAAGGCGTCTTCGCGCCGCGCGGCTTCAGCATCACCGCCACCGATCCTGCCTTCGAGGCGGTGCGGACGATCGGCCGACTCCTGGCCCCCATCGGCGCGGACAGCGTGGGGCGTGGCGGCGGCGGGGCGGACATCGGCCCCATCATGGCGCTAGGCGTGCCCGGGATGGGTCTGGATGTAGACGGCTCGCGCTACTTCTGGTACCACCACACCGCCGCCGACACCCCCGACAAGCTCGACCCGCGCGACGTGGCCCGCTCCGTCGCCGCGATGGCCGTCATGGCCTACGTCGCCGCCGAGATGCCCGAGCGCATCCCCTTCGGTCAGCCGACGGCTGGCCGGTAAGCGTTCAGGCGGGTCGACACCGCGGCGTGGGACGGCGACCCCGGAGCCCACGAACGCAAATCTGTCGATCCGCGCGGCCGCTCTTTATGTTTCCCCCGCTGCACCTCGGTTCGCGATCCCCGACCCACACCCCCCGCACAACCTGAACGGAGAAGCCACTCGGATGCGCTCGATCACCTCGCTCACCTGCCTCACGCTGCTGCTCGCGACGAGCGGCGCGGCGGCGGCCCAGAGCCGTTCGCCGTTCGAGACGATGATCGGTTTCGACCTGGTCACCAGCGGCATCGAGACCGCCGCCGCCGACAGCGCTGGCGTCGGCAGCCGGGCCTGGGGGTTCCAGATCCCGGCGAGCGTCACCGCCTTCCGCGTGCTGACGCTGAACGCGGACGGAGGGGTCCTCTTCCTGAGCGACGAGCAGGCGTTCACGCAGGAGACCAACCTGGGCGAGAGGACGTCCGGCGTGTCCGCGGGGACGCTGGCGCTCTCGGCCGGGCTGCGGACGCCCATGCTGTCGCTGGGTGGCGAGAAGCCGCTCTACGTGTCGGCCGGCGTGAACGCGGGGCGCAACTTCGTGAACGTGCACCGCTCGATCGCGCAGTGCGTGGACTGCCACACCGAGGACGTAAAGGTGCGCGCCGGCAACTACTGGGAGGGCGTGCTGCAGGTGGCGCCCGGGCGCGGAACCATCAGCGCCCGCTACCGCGCGTACAGCGGCGACTCGAACTTCCGCGACGCGCTGATGATCGGCTACTCCATCCCCCTCCGCGGGCTCATGCGGAAGCCCGAAACGCCGCCCACGGAGCCGTCGCCATGACGCGGCAGACGCGGTCGGTTCTGCGGTCGATCGCGTTCGCCGCGCTGCTGGCGCTCCCGGTCTCGGCGCAGGCGCAGGGGGTGTGGCCGCGCGAGCGGGCCGCGGCGTGGCAGCGGGAGGCGGGGTGGCTGGTGGGGAGCAACTACGCGCCCAGCACCGCCATCAACCAGCTCGAGATGTGGCAGGCGGAAACGTTCGACCCGCGGACCATCGACCGGGAGCTGGGGTGGGCGCAGTCCATCGGGCTGAACACGATGCGCGTCTTCCTCCACAACCTGGCGTACAAGCAGGACCCGCGGGGCTTCCTGGATCGCGTGGACCAGTACCTCGCCATCGCGGACCGCCACGGCATCCGCACGATGCTGGTGATCTTTGACGGAGTGTGGGACCCGTTCCCGCGCCCCGGCAGGCAGCGCGCGCCCAAGCCGCACCTCCACAACTCGGGATGGGTGCAGAGCCCCGGGCTGGACATCCTGACCGACACCGCCCGCCACGACGAGCTGGAGGGCTACGTGAAGGCGGTGGTGGGCCGCTTCGCCAACGACCGCCGCGTGGTGGCGTGGGACCTGTTCAACGAGCCGGACAACACCAACCCGTCGTCGTACTTCGTCTACGAGCCGGAGAACAAGGCGGAGCTCTCGCTCGCGCTCCTGCGCAAGACCTTTCGCTGGGCGCGCGCGATGAACCCGTCGCAGCCCCTCACGGTAGGTGTCTGGCGGGGCGACTGGCGCGACCCGGCGAAGCTGTCGCCGCTGACCGGGTTCATGCTCGCCAACTCGGACGTGATCACCTTCCACAGCTACGACCCGCCCGCCACCCTCCGCCCCCTGGTGGACGCGCTGGAGCGGTACGGGCGTCCCATCGTGTGCACCGAGTACATGGCGCGGCCGCGGGGGAGCACCTTTGCGGCGATCCTCCCCATCCTGAAAGAGGAAGGGGTGGGCGCGTACAACTGGGGGATGGTGCAGGGGAAGAGCCAGACCATCTACCCGTGGGACACCTGGGACCGCCACTACACCGCCGAGCCCGACGTCTGGTTCCACGACATCTTCCGCACCGACGGCAGGCCGTACGACCCCCGCGAAGTGGAGCTGATCCGCCGCCTCACCGGCCGAGGCTCCGCGCCCCGGCCGACCTCCGGCACGCGCTGACCGCGAAGCCGGCCGGGCGCGGCGGACCCCATGCCACACCGAGGCCGGGGAACAGATGAGCGGTGCAGATGAATGAAGCTGGTACTTAACGCTTGCCTTACCGCGATTT
Organism: Longimicrobium sp.; assembly: GCA_036387335.1. NCBI lineage: Bacteria > Pseudomonadati > Gemmatimonadota > Longimicrobiia > Longimicrobiales > Longimicrobiaceae > Longimicrobium > Longimicrobium sp. The sequence goes on along the minus strand of DASVTZ010000088.1, from coordinate 13,235 downwards.
CCTTGTATGTTCCAGCGTACCTTTAATCCGGAATGGTGCCATGGAAGTGTCCAGTAATCCAGCGCGGATCATCGCCCGCCGCCGTCGTGGTGCGAGCCACAATCTGCGTAAAGCGACGTTCCAGGTGGATGACAGTGTGTTGCAGGCGATTCGTGCCCTCGTGGAACAGGGGGAGGCGCCAAGCGCCAACGCGTTCGTGGAGGACGCGCTGCGGCTGAAGCTTCGAGAGGTGAGGCGAGCGAGGCTGTACGCTGCTTACGAGGAGGCGTCGCACGATCCGGAGTTCCTCGCGGATATGCAAGCCACAACACGGGACTTCGAGTCCACCGCCGGCGATGGGCTCGCCGACGACGCCGAGTAGATCGGAGCCAGATGGCGTATCGAGGGAAGGTTCGGCAATGGGACGTCCTGCGTGCCGATCTGGAGTTTGTCACCGGCAGCGAGCAGGGCGGCTCGAACCGCCCGGTAATCGTCGTGTCGAACGACGGCTTCAACGAGCGGTTCGATGTCGTCACCGTCGTTCCAATCACGAAACTGGAGGGCAAGAAGCGAAAGCTGTATCCGTTCGAGTACCTCCTGCCCCCGGGAACGGTTGGGCATGGGATGACGAGCATCGTGCAGGCCTACCAGATCCGCACGATCTCCAAGATTCGGCTGCTCGAGAAGATCGGAAGCATTTTAAGCGTGGATATGCGCGCCGAGATCGAGGCCAGGATTCTCCAGCATCTTGGCATCGAGTTCGATGCCGACCACGACGACTAGACTAGGACCGCTCCCGCGCCCAAAATACGCGTCGCACCCCAGACCACCCCACCCGCCGATTCCCGGCCCCCAAGTTTCAAGCCCGCTCATTCCGCATCTCGGCGTGTAGCTCAGCTCTAGTCGCGTTTGAAGCCGACGCGCGTTCGTGGCCCGAAGCGGCGAAACGCAAATGTCCGTTTCTGGGACGGCTGCTTCCCGCGAATGGGCAGCCTGCGCGGGCCTACATTCTCTAAGTCGTTGCACAACATTGCGTTGCGAGGAGCTGAGGCGAGGCACGGGCTTCGCCACTGTAGACGACGGGCGCCGCGCACCCCGCCCTCCGAAAACCATCGGGCGCGGCGCCGGCCTGCAAGGCCCTCCTCCTCCGAACGCGAGGTACGCTCATGCCCTCCGCGCCCGTCATCCTCCGTGACCTCCGCTTCGCCTTCAAGTCGCTGCTCCGCTCGCCGGGGCTGACGCTCGTCGCCATCGTGACGCTGGGGCTCGGGATCGGCGCCAACACGTCGATGTTCAGCGTCCTCAACGGCTACGTCTTTCGCCCGCCGCCGTACCCGGCGAGCGACGAGCTGGAGCGCATCTACCGCGCGACTCCCTCCGATCAGGATGGGAACATCTCGCCGGCCGACTACCTGGACCTGCAGCGCGAGCTGCGCGGCTACGGCGAGATCGCCGGGTATGGCTCCGCGGAGATGAACCTTTCCGAGCCCGGCAAGCCCGCCGAGCTGGCCCGCGGCATGCGCGCCGCGCCGAACCTCTTCTCCACCCTCCGCAGCGGCCCGCGGATCGGCCGCACCTTCCGCCCCGAGGAAACGCTCCCGGGGAACGACCGGGTCCTCATCGTCAGCCACCGCTTCTGGAAGGAGCGCCTGGCCAGCGACCCCGGCGTCCTGCGCCGCACGGTGCGCGTCAACGGGGAAGTCCACCAGATCGTGGGCGTGCTCCCCGAGGACTTCAGCGACTGGCGGCACCTGAACGCGACGGACCTCTTCAAGCCGCTCGCCCTGGACGCGAAGGAGATGCGCGACCGCGGCTCCGCGTGGATCCGGCTGGTGGGGCGGCGCGCGCCCGGCGTGACGCAGGCCGAGGCGGCGGGGCTCGTCGCCGCATTCGGGCGGAGGCTGGCGGCCGCGCACCCCGTGGTGCATGCGGGAAGCACGTGGCGCACGGTGCCCCTCGCCGACTCCTTTCTCCCCGGCACCGGCCAGACCGTCATCACGATGCTGGTGGCGCTCTCCGGGTTCGTGGTGCTCATCGCCTGCTCGAACCTGGCGAACCTGCTCCTCGCGCGGACCATGGCGCGTGCGCGAGAGCTGGCGCTGCGCTCCGCGCTGGGCGCGTCACGCCTCCAGGTGCTGCGCCCGCTCTTCCTGGAGTCGCTGCTGCTGGCGTTCCTGGGCGGCGCGTTCGCGGTCTACGTCGCGCGATGGGCCTTCGTCTGGCTGGAGAAGCAGAGCGTGGGAGAAGGCGGGCTGGGCTTCGACCTGGTGTTCGACTGGCGCGTGCTGGCGTGGGCGTTCGGCGCGTGCCTCTTTACGGCGGTCGCGTTCGGCGTGGCCCCCGCGCTCTTCGCCCTGCGGCTGGACCCCAACGTCGCGCTGCGGGCGGGGGCGCGCGGCAACACCGGCGACCGCGGCCACCAGCGCTTCCGCCACGTCCTGATCGTGGCCCAGTTCGCCCTCGCGCTGGTCCTGCTCGCGGGAGCCGCCCTCTTCATCCGCGGGGTGGACGAGCTGAACACGCGCGGCTACGGCTGGCGCTCCGACGGGCTGGTGAGCGGCTCCATCCTCCTTCCCGCCGCCAGGTACCCGGGGAGCGGGGAGATCGAGGGCTTTCAGCGGCAGGCCCTGGAGCGCCTCGAAGCGCTCCCCGGCGTGGAGTCCGCCAGCCTCTCGTACGCGATGCCGTACTTCGGATTGGGCGAGCTCCGCAAGTACGTGGTCGCGGGCCGCCCGGCGCCGCAACCCGGGCAGGAGCCCGGCGCGGTGATCAACGGCGTCAGCCCGCACTACTTCGAGACGGTCGGCACGCGGCTGGTGAGCGGGCGTCCCTTCAACGACGGCGACAACGCCGGCTCGCCGCGGGTCTTCATCATCAGCCAGGGAATGGCCCAGGGCCTCTTCCCGGGCGAGGACCCGCTCGGCCGGCGCATCGCGCGGGCGGGGGGCGAGCGGCTGGAGTGGGGCACCATCGTGGGCGTGGCCGCGAACGTCGAGTCGGCCCTCCCGGAGGAGAGCTCCGTGAGCTACCAGCTCTACCAGCCGATGGCACAGGAGCCGCGCCCCGCAAACGAGATCGCCGTGCGCACGGCGGGGGCCGCGCCGGCCGTGGTGGTGGAGAGCATCCGCACCACGATGATGTCGCTCGACCCCGACCTGCCGGTGCGCAGTCTGCGGCCGGCGGGCACCACCATCGCGCGGGCCAACTACGGGCTGGGCGTGCTCAGCCGCATCCTGACCGCGCTGGGGCTGCTCGGGCTGGGGCTGGCGTCGCTGGGCATCTACGGCGTCATCTCCCGCTCCATCGCGGAGCGCACCACCGAGTTCGGCATCCGCCTGGCCCTGGGCGCCGTGGCCACCGACATCACCCGCATGGTGCTCACCTCGGGGACGAAGCTGGCGCTGGTCGGCTCCGCGCTCGGGCTGCTGGGTGCCTTCGGCTTCTCGCGCCTGATCGGAGCGGCGTGGCCCAACATGGAGGCCAGCAGCCCGCTCCTCATGGCCGCCGTCGCCCTCCTGCTGATGGCCGTCGCCCTGGTCGCCTGCTACCTCCCCGCCCGCCACGTCTCGCGCATCAGCCCCGCGGAGACCCTGAAGGCGCAGTAGGCGGTTCGCAGCAAGGCAGTAAAACATGCGAAAGCGGCAGTGATCGACGTAGGTTGCTTGACAACCGAACTTGCTTGTCGAGTTTGGTTGTCAAGCAACCTGCCTTGTTCCGACCACGGAGCGTCGGCTGCGCAATCAAAATCTACGCTCCTGCAGCTGTCATCTTCCGGCGCCATACATCACCATGGGCACACACGACCTTCACGTCGCGGCGCATCGATTCGAGAGGGTTGCCCGACGTTCACGCATTCACGTACTTGCGTTCGCCGCCGTATTGCTCATGGGGGCTCTGCCGGCGTCCGCGCAGGCGGGGGCGCGCGCGGGCGAGCACACCGCGGTCATTAACGGGGCCCGGCTCTGGTACCGGGTGGCGGGGAGCGGGGCGGTGCCGGTGCTGTTCCTGCCGGGCGGGCCGGGGCGCAACAGCTTCGACTTCGCGGCGGTGCAGGGGCCGCGGCTGGAGCGGCGGCTGAAGATGGTGTACTTCGACCCGCGCGGCACCGGCAGGTCGGAGCGGCCGGCGAGCGGCGACTACGCCATCGCCACGATGGTGGAGGACATCGAGGGGCTGCGGAGGGAGCTCGGCGCACCCAGGATCGCGCTGATCGGGCACTCGTTCGGCGCGCTGATGGCGCTGGAGTACGCGGCGAAGTATCCCCAGCGCGTGTCGCGCATCGTGTACGCGGATGGGCTGTGGGACACGCGCCTGCAGTGCCGCGCCCGCCGCGACCGGCTGATCGCGAGCTTCCCGGCGCTGCGCGAGCGCATCCTGGCGGACACGCTGGACGAACAGGGGAAGCGGCGCAGCGACTGCGAGCTGGAGTTCCGCGTGCTGAACGGCAAGGATCGCGAGGCGTTCAACGACGCGGGGGTGTTTCGCGACTCCGTGTCCAAGGCGAGGCTCGAAGGCTTGGACCGCGCCAGCGCCCTGCCCAACACGGGCGAGATGTCGCGCGCGCTCTTCCGGGCCGGGCTGCTGGAGTACCGCTTCACCCGCCTGGACCGGCTCACGATGCCCGTGCAGGTCATCGTCGGCCGCTACGACGCCGTCGGCGGGATGGAGCCGCAGCGCGTCCTCGCCCGCCGCCTGCCGAACGCGCGCTTCGTCGAGTTTCCCGAGAGCGGCCACTTCACCTACCTGGACGAGCCCGACCGCTTCGCGCGTGAAGTGATCAGGTTCGTGACCGGTACCGGTCGGCGGTAGGCCGCTGTCGCGAGTAGGATTACGCTTCCGTCCGCGAAGGAGGGGCGACGGGCCACCGTTGTGCTTCGTAGGCCTCAATAGAAGCTACGGTGGTGTCGAGACGGTCACCCTCAGGCGTGCCCGGCTCAGCGTCCATCAACGTGTTGACGAGCGCGAGCGCCGCATCGTAATCGTCCTCCGTGTGGATCGAGCGCACGATGATCTCCATCAGATTGTCTCCACGTCGATTGCGTCGTACTCCTCGTGCGTGCCCACGAGTCGGATGAAGACCACACGATAAGGATGGTGAGTCGCGCAACAAGCCGGAAGTCGTAACCCGGCACGGTGAACACGACCTTGCTCTTCATCGAAGCCACGGACGATCGCGTCCGTGGCTTTCTCGTGTTCACAGGCATCGCCCCCGCCGCAATCTGGTGGCGAAGGATGCTTCGCCGCGCCGGGGCCGTTGCGCTGCGCATCCGAAGAGCGCTTCGGGGAGACCCACGTAAAATCAAGGGTTTAGCGCGGCACCACCAGTGCCTTATCCGGGGCGCGACACAGACGGGTGCGGACCGCACCCTCTCCACCGCGACTCACGGAGGACACCATGCACGCGCTGGATCACGAGCTGGACGAGTACGAGGCCGGAATCGACGCCCTGGAGTCATCCGACGAGTTCGAGTGGCTGGGCGAGGCCGAGCCGAAGTGGACGGGCGAAGCCGTGTTCGACGAGGTGGAGGAGATGGAGCTCGCGGCCGAGCTGCTGGAGATCCAGTCGGAGGAGGAGCTGGAGGAGTTCCTCGGAAAGCTGATCAGGAAGGCGGGTGGCGCGGTCAGGAAGTTCGCCGGCTCCAACGTGGGGAAGGCGCTGGGCGGCGTCCTCAAGACCGTGGCCAGCAAGGCGCTGCCGATCGCCGGGACCGCGCTGGGCAACATGGTTCTCCCCGGCATCGGCGGGATGATCGGCGGGAAGCTGGCATCGGCGGGCGGCAAGCTCTTCGGGCTGGAGCTGGAGGGGATGAGCGCGCAAGACCAGGAGTTCGAGGTCGCCCGGCGCTTCGTGCGGCTGGGGGGCGAGGCGGCCCGCCAGGCGGCGCGCACTCCCATGCGGGGCTCGCCCGCGAACGCGGCCAAGGACGCCGTGCTCGCCGCCGCGCAGATCCACGCCCCCGGGCTCGTGGGCCGCAGCGCGCCACGCGCCTACCGCGGGGGCGGGCGCTCCCAACGGCCGCGCCGCGGGCAGGGGTACGGCGGTGGGAATCCGGGCGCGTACGGCGGCGACGGCGACGGTGGGTACGCGGATGCGAACGGCGGCAACGGCGGCGGCGGGTACGCGGGCGCGTACGGCGGAGGGGACGACGGCGTGCGCGTGGGGCGCGGCGGGGCATGGGTGCGCCGCGGCAACTTCCTCGTCGTGCGGCTGGAGGGGTGATCATGGCCCGGCCGTCGTACGCCCACTGGCTGCTGGAGCAGGAGGGACGCGCCCTCCTCACCCGGCTGGCGCGGGTGCGGCCGTTCGCCCTGCACGAGCCCACCGTGCCGGCGGCCGCGGCCTCCACCGCCGCGCAGTCCGCCATCGAACACTACCTGGCGGATGGACGACGCGAACTCCGGCGGCGCGTGCTGGAGTTCCTCTCGTGGCTCCGCGGGCCCGGGCAGGCCGCCACCGCCGAGCAGGCGCAGCGCCGCTTCACCTTCCTGCGCCTGCGCTTCAACGTCGTGCTCTCCCACTTCGACGTCTTCGCGGACGTGCTGACGCAGCGCAGCGAGCACGAGACCGGGGTGTGGCTGGCGGGGCTGGACGTGGTCGCCGGCGACGCGCTGCGGCTGGACGGCGGCTACTTCGACGCGCCCCCCGTGATCTGCTACCTCGACCGAGGCCAGGGCGCGGCCATCCGGCGCGCGCGCACCCGCCTTCCCGGCGGTGGCGAGAGCCCGGTGGCCATCGTACGCGTTCCCCGGGAGCGAATGGTGGGGAGCGGGATCGCCAGCTCGCTGGTGCACGAGGTGGGGCACCAGGGCGCCGCGCTGCTGGAGCTGGTGAACGCGCTGCGTCCCGTGCTGCGGGCGCGGGCCGAAGCCGCCGGGCGCCTGCGCGACGCGTGGCGGCTGTGGGAGCGCTGGATCTCCGAGATCGTGGCGGACTTCTGGAGCGTGGGCCGGGTGGGCGTGGCCTCCACCGCCGGGCTGATGGGGGTGGTGAGCCTGCCGCGCGCCTTCGTCTTTCGCGTGAACCTGGACGATCCGCACCCCATGCCGTGGATGCGCGTCCTCCTTTCCGCCGCCATGGGGCAGGCGCTCTACCCCGACGCGCAGTGGGCCCGCATCGCCCGCGCCTGGCGGCAGTACTACCCCCCGGAGGGCGACCTCGCCGCCGAGCAGCGACGGCTGATGGGGCTGCTGGAAGAGACGATGCCCGCGTTCGTGCACCTCCTGGTTTCGTTCCGCCCGCCGCGGCTGCGCGGCGATTCGCTGGGCGAAGCCATGCGGCCGCACGAGCGCCGTCCCGAGCGGCTGCGCGCGCTGTGGCGCTCGTCGGGCGGGTCGTTCCAGCGGCTGCGCGCGGGTGCGCCGTCGCTGGCGTTCGCGGTGCTGGGGCAGGCGCGCGCCGACGGCACCCTTTCGCCGGAGCAGGAGAGCCGGCTGCTCAGCGACCTGCTGAAGTTCTGGGCGCTTCGCGACACGCTGGAGACTACCGACTTCGCCGCCACGCGCACGCGCGCGCGGGCGCCGCTTGCCCCCACGGGCTGACCCTACGCACAAGGAGGAGCCACATGGCGGACCAGAGCAAACAACAATCCGGCACATCGGGCGCCAACAGGCTGCCCGATCCGGTGCACGTGACCAACGAGTTCGACAACCGCGGGCTGGTGGAGCAGATCAACAAGTCCGGCCAGCGCCTGCGGCGGGCCACCGAGCGTGTAGCGCAGGTGCTGCAAGACAGCCCCGCGCTGGCCAGCACGGAGCGCTCGGTGACGCTGCGGCGCGCCGGCGAGGTGAACACGGAGATGGAGGCGCTCTGGTGGGCCATCGCCCGGCACGGCGAGGCCACCTCGTTCGAGAACTACTTCTCGTTCATCGACCGGGTGTTGTGCCAGGATTCCGAGAAGGTGCTCGACCCGCGCGACGCGACCAACCTGAACGAACAGATGCGCCGCTTCCGCGACCTGTGCCACCTCCCGGGCGTGGACGTCTACGAGCTGCTGAAGACTTCCACCGAGGTGTTCCTGCTTCTCAACTGCGGGACCTGCCCGGCAGACAAAAGCCTGACCTTCTTCGGAATGGGCGAGCCGGAGGCGGGCGGCTCCACGAGCGACCTGCTGGGCAGCGAGGTCGACCGTCTGGGGAGCCGCCCCGGCGAAGAGAACGACGGACAGCTCACCCTCAAGCAGGCGGAGGCCCGGCTGAAGACGTTCCTGGGGCAACGCGAAAACAACTACCTGGCGTGCATCATCCAGGGCGCGTTCCCCGTGGGCGACAAGAAGCTCGCCTCCCCCTTCTGCATGGTGAACAACGTGCGCCTGGAGGCGCCCTGCCTGCTGGAGCTGATCTGGTCGTACTGGATGGAGGAGGGGATGCTGAACCAGACGGTGGCGGCCATCACGCGCCGCTTCCAGAACGTGCGCCGGGCGGGGCGCGGGCCGGACCCGCTGACCGAGCTGGAGCTGGACCCGCTGCGCCCCCTGAACGGCTTCCTGTGGGGGTACCTGCAGGACGAGCCCAACCGGCTCTCGGTGGTGCGCCGGGCCTACGAGTACAACCACCACTACGGCCTCACGCTGTACGGGCGCGCCGTTCCCGCGCTGCGCCCGGCGGACCCGCGGGCCCGCTTCCTGGAGGCGTTCCACAACCTGCTGCGCCAGGCCGCCGCCTTCTACCGCGAGGACAACGACACCACCGTCATCGCCGACGCCTTCCCGGCGCTCAACTCCCTCAAGGAGGTGCACCTGGTGCTCTCCGAGGGGGCGCACAACCAGTTCCGCGACCTCCCCTGGACTTCGCGGGTGGAGATGCTGATGCAGCAGTGGCTCCTGGCGCGGCCGGAGCTGCGCGAGTTCCTGCGGGGCCGGTACATGGTGGCGTACCCGGAGCCGTGGATGGGCGCCGTGGACTCCATGAAGCGGCTGCAGGGGTGGACGGACACCAGCGTCATCCACTTCCGCGACCTGGCCCGCTTCGGCGAGCGCCTTCTCCTCTCCATCCGCTACGGCAACTGGAGCGCGGTGGCGGACCAGGACGTGGCGCGGGCGTGGCTGCGCTACTGGCGCGGCGAGATCCAGGGGTACATCCACGCGTACTATACCGCCACCGGGGTCAACCTGAGCGACAACGTGGTGGAGGTGCGCGACCGCGCCGACGCCCGCTACCTCCAGCCCTCGTACCACCTGCGCAACCGCATGCTCTCGGCGAGGCGCGCGGCGCGGGAGCTCCGCTGAAGTCCCCCCCGGGCCGGCGCACCCGCCGGCCCGGGACCGATCCCGGCGGAGCGCGCCGCTCCGCCGCCACGATGCACCATTCCATCCAACCCCGGAGGACACCATGCACGACCTGGATCGCACCCTCAACGAGTTCGAGAGCGAGTTCGGCTTCGGCGGCGCGGGCGAGTACGAGTACGAGGCCGGCGGGGAAGGCGAGTGGCTGGGCGAGACGGAAGGCGAGATGGACGAGGCCGAGATCGCCGCGCTGGCGGCCGAGCTGCTGGAGGTGAGCGACGAGCAGGAGCTGGAGCAGTTCTTCGGCAAGCTCATCAGCCGCGCGGCGGGGGCCGCCCGCAAGTTCGCCGGCTCCAGCGCGGGGAAGGCGCTGGGCGGCATCCTCAAGAGCGCGGCGGGGAAGGCGCTCCCGGTGGTGGGCGGCGCCATCGGCGGCTACCTGGGCGGGGCCAGGGGCGCCCAGGTGGGGAGCGACGCCGGGGGCTTCGTCAAGGACCAGCTCGGGTGGGAGATGGAAGGGATGGACCAGGAGCAGGAGTTCGAGACCGCGCAGAACCTGGTGCGCACGGCGGTGCAGGCCACGCGCGCGGCGGTCCAGACACCCGCCGCCGGCTGCTCCCCCGCCGTGGCGGCGCGGCGCGCGGCGGTGCAGGCGGCCCAGCGGGTGGCTCCGCGGCTCGTGCGCACCATCGCGACGGCGGGCGGGTCCGGCGGGACGGGCGTGGCGGTGGCGGCGGGCGGTGGCGGCGGCTCCCGCGGCGGCGGCGCGCAGTCCGGCCGCTGGGTGCGGCGCGGGCGCAGCATCGTGATCCTGGGCGCGTGACGGACGCGCGCGCGGGCGGAGGCGACTTCGCCTCCGCCCTGTACCTGGGGATGCGGCACCCCTGGGCGGCGCTGGGGCCGTGGGACGCGCTCACCACCGGCGTGCCCGCGGTGCTGGACGAGCCCCCCGGCGCCGAGCGCACGGCGCGCCGCCTGGCCCGGCTGCAGGGCCTGGAGGCCGCCGTGCTCCTCCCCTCCACGCTGCACCTGTTCCACGACCTTTTCGCGCTGCTGCGCCGCGACGCGTGCGCGGTGCTGGTGGACGCGGGCGCCTACGCGGTGGGCCGCGAGGCGGCGGCGCGGGCACGCATCCCAGTCCGCGGATTCGCCCACCACGACCCCCGTGCGCTGCGGCGGGTGCTGGGCACGGTGCGCGGACCCGGCCGGCCGGTGGTGCTGTGCGACGGCATCTGCCCCCGCTGCGGGCGGGTGGCGCCCCTCCCCGCCTACCTGGAGGCGGTTCGCGAGGCGGGCGGATGGCTGGTGGTGGACGACACGCAGGCGCTCGGCATCGTGGGCTCCCGTCCGGGAGCGGCGGCGCCGTACGGCGGGGGCGGGGGCGGCACCCCGCGATGGTGGGGGATCGAGGCGCCGGAGCTGGTCGTGGGCGCCTCGCTGGCGAAGGCGTTCGGCGCGCCGCTGGCCGCCCTCTCCGGCGCCGCGGGGCTGGTGGACCGCTTCCGCGAGGGGGCGGCGGCACGGGTCCACAGCTCTCCGCCTTCCGTGGCGGCGGTGCGGGCCGCGGCGAGGGCGCTCGCCCTGAACCGCGCGCGGGGCGACGCCCTGCGCGCGCGGCTGGCGGAGCGAGTGGCGCGGCTGCGGCGGCTGCTGGCGGAGGTGGGGGTGGGCACGCGGGGCGGGGACTTCCCGGTGCAGACCGTCACCGGGCTGGCGGACTCGGCCGCGGCGCAAGAGGCGCTCGCCGCCCGGGGGATTCGCGCGGTGCTGCGGGCCGCGCCGGCCCCGCGGCTCACTCTGCTGCTGCGGGCGGACCACAGCGACGACGAACTGGCCCGCGTAGCCGGCATCCTGGCGCGCGAGGCGGAACCCGGCGAAAGGAGACCACGATGCGGTACGATCAAGATGCACCGGACGAGGACGTGAACGGGGCACCGTCCGCCGGCGGGTGGACCGCGGGCGCGGGCGGCGGCTGGGAAGGGAGCGCGAACCGCTGGGACGATGACGCGGATGGCGGCTGGGACGGCCCGATCGACATCGGAGCGGGCGGGCTCTCCCTGCCGCCGCGGGCGTGGGTCCGCTGGCGGCGGCGCCCCTGGTTTCCGCGTGTCACCCGCATGGTGCGCGGCGCGCGCCCCGCGGGCACGCTGCGCCACCGGCGGACCGGCGAGCGCTATCCCGTTTTTCGCGGGCACATGGGCGGGCGGAGCTTCCGCATGCTGGCGCGGCCCCGCGGCGGCCGGCGCTTCGAGGTGATGTCCATGGAGGCCGAGACCGGAGGCGAGGGGGAGCTCCTCTCCATGACGCCCGCGGCCCGCGGTGAGTATCCACGGCCCGCCACCGGCTACCGGCTGCGGCTTCCGCACGCGGGCCTGCACGCCATCCTCGGGCGGCTGCAGCCGGAACAGCTCCGGCGGCTGGCGGGCGGCCAGCTCCCGGCGGACCCGGCGGCGGCGGTGGCGCGCGGGGTTGGGCGGGTGGCGCGGCGCGCGCGGCGCCTGGGCCGCTTCCGCACCGCCGGCGCGCCGCTGGACGTCTTCGCCACCCCCGGATTCCGGCTCCTCGTCCGTCCCCTGGGCGCGCTGGAGGGGGAGATCCTCTCGGTGGCGGCGGTGGAGGGGGAGGAGGAGGGCGAGACGCCGAAGCGCTCCTTCACCGCCAGCCTGCAGTGGTGGGGTCCGTACACCCTCTCCAGGACGGGCGCCGCCGTGCTGGCCGGCTCCCCCGGGCAGAAGCTCCCGCCGCTCACGGGGCCCGGAATCTACCTCTTCGAGAAGAAGCAGCCCGACGGGAGCTGGCGCCCCGTGTACGTGGGGAAAGCGGACCACTTCGCCAGGCGGCTCTCCACCCGCCGCGAGTACCTGCGCCAGCTGGACGTGGACGTCGCGCCGTACCGCGTGTACCTGGGAGTGCCGGGTGACCGCTCCGTACCGCTGGAGGCGCTGGAGCACGCGGTGGTGCGCTCGGTTCTGCGCGGCTGGCACGGCAAGGGCGCCGCGGCCGATCCGGCCCGGGCCACCGCCGCGAAGATCCCGTATGCCCCGCTCACCAACCTGTCGCCGCGCGCGGCGTTCCAGGTGGCGGCTGGAGGGCTGAGCTTCACGCAGTCCACCGCCGCCGGCCAATCGCGCCCCGCCTACCTCCGCACCGGCACCGGCGCGGCGGGGCAGTGGTACGAGGTGTCCGAGTGACTCGGTGCTGATGGGCTGGCGCCGCCGGACGACGGGATGGGCGGTCCCGACGAGAAAGATGAGCCTCGACAACCTCTTCCGGGGGATCGAGGCGACCATCCACTTCCTGGAGGGAGTGGGCCGTATGCGGGAGGAGCCATGATCATCGACAGCCACTGCCACGCCGGAAAGGGCGACGGGCTCACCGGCCCGTGGGACACGGACGCGCCCCTGGGCGACTACCTGCGCCACGCGGACGAGGCGGGGATCGGCCGCACGGTGCTCTTCGCCGCCTTCCACTCGGACTACGCGGCGGCCAACCGGCAGGTGGCTCGCATCGTGGCGGCGCGCCCGGAGCGGTTCTGGGGGTACGCCTTCGTGCACCCCGAACGCGACCGCGGCCGCGTGCGGGCGCTGGTGCGCGAGGCGGTGGAGCGCTTCGGCTTCCGCGGGATCAAGGTGCACCGCCACGACGCCCGCATCACGCGCGAAGTGTGCGAGGCGGCGCGGGCGTATCGCCTGCCCGTGCTCTACGACGTGATGGGCGAGGTCAGCGCCGTGGAGCTGCTTGCGTCGCAGTACCCGGACGTTCGCTTCATCATCCCGCACCTGGGGAGCTTCGCGGACGACTGGCGCGCGCAGACCGCCATGATCGACCACCTGGTGCGCTGGCCCAACGTCTACACGGACACCTCGGGGGTGCGGCGCTTCGACATCCTTGAGCGCGCGGTGCGCCGGGCGGGGGCGCGCAAGTTCCTCTTCGGCTCAGACGGGCCCTGGCTTCACCCCGGCGTGGAGCTGGAAAAGGTGCGCGCGCTCCGCCTCTCCCCCGCCGACGAGCGGCGTGTGTGCGCCGGCAACCTCC
>DASVTZ010000087.1 GCA_036387335.1 Longimicrobium sp. | reverse complement strand
CCGGGGGCGGGCACCGCGCGCTTCCAGCGCCACCGGTTAGCGCTTGGAGAACTGGAACTTCTTGCGGGCGCCCGGACGGCCGGGCTTCTTCCGCTCCACCTCGCGCGGGTCGCGGGTCAGCAGGCCCTCGGGGCGCAGGCGGGTGCGGTTGGTCTCGTCGACCTCCAGCAGCGCGCGCGCGACGCCCAGCCGGATCGCGTCCGCCTGGCCGCGGAGGCCGCCGCCGTTGACGTTCACCTTGACGTCGAACTTCCCTTCGTTCTCCGTGGCCACCAGCGGGCGCTGCGCGCTCTGCCGGAGGACGTGGCGGGGAAGGTAGTCTTCGATGGTGCGCCCGTTGATCTCCCACGCGCCGTTGCCGGGGCGAAGGTACACGCGCGCCACCGACGTCTTGCGGCGCCCGATGGCGTGGAACTGTTCAGTGGCCATTGTCTAGGTGCCGATCTCAGAAGGTGAGTGTTTCCGGGTTCTGCGCGACGTGCGGATGCTCGGCCCCGGCGTACACCTTGAGCTTCTTCCGCATCTGGCGCCCCAGGGCGTTCTTGGGGAGCATTCCCTTCACCGCGAGCTCGATGACGCGCTCGGGGTGGCGGGCGATCATCTCCTTGAAGGGGATGAACTTCTCGTGCCCCATGTACCCGGTGTGCTTGAAGTAGGCCTTCTGGTCGGCCTTGTTGCCGGTGAGCTGGACCTTGTCGGCGTTGATGACGATTACGTAGTCACCGGTGTCCAGGTGCGGCGTGTAGGTCGGCTTGTGCTTCCCGCGCAGCACGCGGGCGATCTCGGTGGCGATGCGGCCCAGAACCTTGCCGCCGGCGTCCACCACGTACCACTTGTGCTCGATCTCGCCGGCCTTTACGGCATACGTCTTCATGATGCTCCCCACTCCGCCGCGCCCGTTGAGCGCGCGGAATGCCGGCCACGCGCCGGCTGTGATAGTAGAAAAAATCTCCGCCTCCGGAAGCTCCGGGGCGGGCATAGCGTGGAACACTACAGCCCGAAAGGATACCCAACTTCCGTGCGGGTGTCAAGTCGTGGCGCCGGGTTTTGCGCACTTCCACGGCGTCTCTACCGACGCGGGCATCCCCTTGGCCTCACGCGGAGACGCAGAGACGCGGAGGAGAGGGCGCTCAGAGCGAGCCGGGTGTCGTGGGAATCGTATGGATAGGCAAATAGAGGTGCAGGCGGTCGTCTTCCAGTGGTGCGAAGCCAAACCGGCGGTAGAATGCCGCCGCAGTGTCGTGCTTGGCATGCACTTCAACCGCGTAGATGCCAATGATCTCGGCCGCCCGGATGGAACGACGAAGGGCATCCGACAGCAGCGATTTTCCGACTCCGCCACCATGTACGGCGCGATCTACCGCAAGGCGCGCCAGCTGCACCGCCGGTACCGGATAACGGGGCAGATGCCGACGCTCCGCTTCGGGCAGGATTGCGGCCGACACCATACCGCTCGCGAGCGTGTAGAAACCCACGACCCGGCTTACACCCTGCACTGTCGCTACGTAGGTGCGGCTGAATCCGCGGTCCTGGTTCTGGCGAGCATTCCTCCGGAAGAACGTGTCCAGCGCTGGCTCGCCGCTATCGAATGACGCACGATCGTGCCGGCGTTCGAGCGGCGCGACATCGACGGAGATCGGGTTCACGACTCCTCGCCCGAGCGATCATGTGACCTTACGAACTCGCGGTGGTGCTGCATCGCCCTGATAAGCGCATCGTTGGGCGGCGGCGGGTTGTCCATGAGATCCATGAAGATCTCCCAATCGCGTTCGGAGAGGTAAGTAATGTGCTGGTCCTGAATGATCCGACGCGCGTCTCGGATAAGCGTCGAGATGGCGTATGAGTTCACCGTCTGCCCCGTATGAATCGCGGCGAGCTCGATCAGCTCCTTGAGCTCGGGGTCGATGCGGAAGCTGAGGCGCGCCTCGCCCTGCGCCTCCGGCTCCGGGATCGATTCCGAGGCTGGGGCTTCGGCCGCGTACGCAGCGTGCGCTTCCCGGACGCGCGGGGTGGCTTTCTTACGAGGCATGGTTCCCTTTCGGTGTGAGGCATGTTGCCACACAAAGATGCCCTTCTCCACAGCAAACGTCAACGCGCGTAACATACGCCAACAGCGGGACATAGGACGCCTTTCCCGTGCGCCGCTGTGTCTCTATGTGGTCCCTACCGCTCTTCTCTGGGTCGGCGACCAGACACGCTTCTCTTGACAATCGAAAGGAGAGGCACGTACTGTTCCTTTCGACCATCGAAAGGAGGTTGGATTGACGGACAAGGATCGCGGCGACCTGATCCAGGGGACGCTGGACATGCTGGTGCTGAAGGCGCTGCAGCTGGAGCCGATGCATGGGTGGGGGATCACCGAGCGCATCGAGCAGTGGTCAGGGAACGTGCTGCAGATGAACCAGGGCTCGCTCTACCCTGCGCTCTACCGCCTGCAGCGGCAGGGACTGATCCGCTCGGAGTGGCGCACGACGGAGAACAACCGCCGCGCCCGCTACTACGCGCTGACTGAGGAAGGAAAGGAGCGCTTCGTGGAGGAGCGGAGCCACTGGGAGCGCCTGTCGCGGGCGGTCAACCTGGTGCTCGCCACAGACACCCGCTGATCGCGAGGGCACCATGAGGCTGATCCGTGAACTCTGGCACCGGCTGCGCAACTCCATGCGGCGCGACGAGCTGGACGGCGGCGTGGACGAGGAGATGCGCTTCCACATCGAGCAGCTGACGCAAAAGAACGTGCGCGCGGGGATGGAGCCCGCCCAGGCACGGAGGGCGGCGCTGGTGGAGTTCGGCGGGGTGGAGCGGCACAAGGAGGCCGTGCGCGACGAGGCGCGCCCCCGCCTCCTCGAAGACCTGGGGCAGGACACGCGCTACGCCGTGCGCGTGCTGCGCGGTGCGCCGGGCTTCACGCTGGTGGCCATCGGCACCATCGCCCTCGGCGTCGGCGCGATGACGGCGATCTTTTCGGCAGTGAACCACGTGCTCCTGCGCCCGCTCCCCTTCCCCGCCTCCGAGCGGCTGGTGGTGCCGCAGGCGCGCAGCATGGAAGACGGCAGCCAGTGGAACGTCACCTACGCGGACTACGAGGACTGGAAGTCGAACGGAGTCTTCGCCCGCGCGGCCGTGTACCAGCCCGTCGACTGGAACGTCGCGGACGAGAGGGAGGCGGAGCGGCTCACGGGCGCGGCGGTGACTCCCGACTTCTTTGCCACGCTGGGGATGGCGCCCACCCTGGGCCGCTTCTTCGTGTCCGAGGAGTTCGACCCGGAATCGCCCCGCGTCGTCGTCCTCTCGTACGAGCTGTGGCAGCGCATGTTCGCCGGCGACCGCGCGATCGTGGGAAAGACGCTGCGGATCGGGGGGCGGCCGCGTCAGGTGGTGGGCGTGGCGCCGCGCGGGATGGCGTTCCCTCGCGAGGCGGCTCTCTGGGCGCCGCTTCGCGTCTCCGCCGCCGACCGCCCGGACATGGAGCGGCGGGACAACTTCATCTTCAGCGCCATCGCTCGGCTCAAGCCGGACGAGCCGCTCCGCCGCGCGCGCGCCGAGCTGGGATCGATCGCGCGGCGCGTGGCGCAGGAGCACCCGGTCGCCCGCAAGGGGGTGACGATCACGGCGGTCCCCCTCATCGACTACGTGGTGGGCGAGGACCTGCCGCTCACGCTCTGGCTGCTCATGGGCGCGGTGAGCCTGGTGCTCGCCATCGGATGCCTGAACGTCGCCAACCTGCTGCTGAGCCGCGCGGCCGGGCGGGGGCG
This sequence comes from Longimicrobium sp., assembly GCA_036387335.1. Classification (NCBI taxonomy): domain Bacteria; kingdom Pseudomonadati; phylum Gemmatimonadota; class Longimicrobiia; order Longimicrobiales; family Longimicrobiaceae; genus Longimicrobium; species Longimicrobium sp. Next base: position 32,238 of record DASVTZ010000087.1, on the reverse strand, counting down.
CGAGCTCGCCGTGCGCATCGCCCTGGGCGCGGGGGGCGGGCGGCTCGTGCGCCAGCTCCTTACCGAGAGCCTGATCCTGGCCGTGGCCGGCGGGGTGCTGGGGTCGGCGCTCGCCTACGCCGGCGTGCGCGCCCTGGCGCTGACCGCGCCCGAGGGCACGCCGCGCATGGAGGAGCTCTCGCTGGACCCGCGCGCCCTGCTCTTCGCCCTGGCGGTTTCCATCCTATCGGCGGTGCTCTTTGGCCTGGCGCCCGCCATCGGCATGGCCCGCCGCGCGGTGCTCTCGCCCACGCTGGGCGAGGAGGATCGGCGCAGCACCGCGGGCGTGCGCGGGCGGAGGGTGCGCAAGGCGCTCGCGTCGGGAGAGATCGCGCTCTCGCTGGTGCTGCTGGTGGGCTCCGCGCTGCTGCTCAAGAGCCTGGCGCAGCTCTACTCGGTCGATCCCGGCTTCCAGACCGCGGGGGTTGCGACCGCGTCCGTTGTGCTGCAGGGCGAGCGGTACGACAGCGCATCGGCGAACGTGGCGGCCATCAGCGAGATCGTGAACCGCGTCGCGGCGTTGCCCGGCGTCCGCGCATCGGCCGCGGCGTCCGCGCTGCCGCTGGGCGGCGGAGGGTTCTACCTCGGGCGCTCGTTTCTGGCGGACGGGCGGCCGGAGCCGCCGGCGGGGACGGAGGTGAGCGGCAACTGGACGGTGGTCACGCCAGGGTACTTCGCCACCCTGCGCCTGCCAGTGGTGCGCGGGCGCGAGTTCACGGCCGCGGACCGGAAGGGCGCGACGCCCGTGGCCGTAGTGAACCGCGAGTTCGCGCGGCGCATGTTCCCCAACGAAGATCCCATCGGCAAGCGCATCCGCTCGTGGCGCGACGAGAACCTGCTGCGCGAGATCGTGGGCGTGACCGAGGACGTGCGCTACATGGGCGCGGGCGACGAGATTGGCCCGCTGGTGTACGTGCCGCATGCGCAGGACACCTGGAACTCGATGATCCTCGTAGTTGGCATGGACGGCCCCACCGCTCCCGTGATCCGCGCGCTGCGCTCCGCCATCGCGGAGATCGACCCCGGCCTCGGGGTGAGCGAGGTGCAGACGATGGACGAGGTGTTCGAGCGCTCGGTGGCCCCGCAGCGCTTCACGGCCTCGCTGCTGGGCGGCTTCGCGGGCGTGGCGCTGCTCCTCGCCTGCATCGGCATCTACGGCGTGCTGGCGTACGGCGTGGCGCAGCGCCGTCGCGAGTTCGGCATCCGCATGGCCCTCGGCGCCGGCACGGGCGAGATCCGCCGCATGGTGGCGCGCGAGGCCGCGCGGATCACCGCCTGGGGCCTCGCCTTCGGCCTGGCGCTCGCCTTCGCCGCCACGCAGGGGATGTCCGCGCTCCTGTACGGCGTGCGCCCGACCGACGTCGCCACCTACCTGGGGGTCTGCACCATCCTCACGGTAGTGGCACTCGGCGCAAGCTGGCTACCCGCCCGCCGCGCCAGCAGCGCCGATCCCATGGAGGCCCTCCGCGGCGAGTAGCAGGTGGTTCGCGACGTAGGTGGACAATCCCCCCGACGTGGAAGCAGCCATGAGAGATCCAACCGCCGTCCTCCTCTGTAGACCAGGTCCGGGGCCGCGCCGGGAGCGCGTTCTCTCCCTCCGCCGCGCGCGCCGCCTCGCCTGTGCGCTCCTGGCGTGGTGCATGGGGAGCACGTCCGCCGCGGAGACCCAGACGCCTCCCGCGGCCCCGCGGCGGGTCACCACCTACATGAGTCTTCCCCTCGACGTGGTGGCTCGGCCGGTGCCGCAGCCCGTCCGTGCCGAGGATGCCCAGCTCTACCTCGTCTACCGCCTGTTCGTAACCAGCTGGGCCGACGTGGACCTGCGCTTTCGATCGGTGGAAGTGCTCGATGGGACCACCGGCGCCGTGCTCGCGGCGTACGATTCCACCTCGCTCTCCGATCCCCGGCGGCAGCGGACGACCCAATACATCGAGAGCGACTCGATCACGCCGGCCAACCGTACGCTGCCGGCTGGCCGCACCGCCACGGTCGCGGTGGTGATCTCCCTCGCCCCCGCCGCGCCGGCGCCCTCCACCCTCGTCCACCGGATCTCCCTGGACAGCGATTCCACGATCCGGCTGCAAACGGAGAGTGGAGGCGTCTCGGAGGCGCTGGTGGCTACCTCCGAGGTTACGCTCGTGGAGCGGCGGCCCCCTCTGGTGCTGGGGCCTCCCCTTCGCGGCGGCAACTGGCGCTGCGGCAACGGGCTCGCGCTGAGCAACGGGCACGCGGCGCTGGTGATACGCGATTCCCGCATGCGGGTGCCGCAGCGGTTCGGCTGTGACTTCATTCGCGTGGACTCCACCGGAAACAGCCTTCCGAGCCCGTTTCCGAACGACATCACGAACGAGATGTTCTACGGGTATGGAGCCGAGGTGCTGGCGGTCGCGGACGGCGTGATCGTTTCCGTTCAGGACGGGATCGCCGAAAACGTCCCGCGAGCCGATGGACGGACCATCATGCCCGTGCCGTTGACCAACAAGACGGTTTCGGGGAACTGGCTGGCGCTGGACCTGGGGGGCGGCCGCTACGCGTTCTACGCCCACTTCATTCCCGGCTCCATCCGCGTGCGGCCGGGGCAGCGTGTGCGGCGCGGAGCCGTCCTGGGAAGACTCGGCAACTCCGGGAACAGCGTCGGACCGCACCTGCACTTCCACGTCGGCGACACTCCGTCGCTGAACGGCTCGGAGGGGCAGCCGTACGTGTTCGACCGCTACCGGGTGCTCGGGCGCCATCACCCGGCCGGGGCTCCGTCCGAGCAGACGAATACCGTTCCGCTGGACGATGCCGTCATCTGGTTCCCCACGCCCTGAACGGCGCCCGAACACTAGGGGTCACACAAGAACAGAGGCACCGAGAGAACCTCTCTCCGTGCCTCTGTGTCTCTGTGTGAGCCCCTTCAGTTCCTCTGCGTCTCCGCGTCTCCGCGTGAGGCCCCGTGGTTCCTCAGGTCAGGAACGTCTCCAGGAACCGCGCCCTCGACTGGTGGCGGAGGCGGAGCAACGCCTTCTCCTTGATCTGCCGCACGCGCTCGCGCGTGATGCCGAACTTCTCCCCGATCTGCTCCAGCGTCATCGGCTCCGCGTCGCCCAGGCCGAAGTAGAGGCGCAGCACCCGCGACTCGCGCTCGGTGAGGGTCCCCAGCGCCTCGTCGATGGAGCGCTTGAGGGCGTCCTCGTAGACCTCCTCGTCCGGCCCGGGAGAGAACTGGTCGGAGAGGTAGTCGAGGAGCTGTCCGTCCTCGCCCGGAACGAGCGGGGCGTCGAGCGAGAGGTAGACCTGCGACATCGCCAGCGCGTGGCTGACCTCGTCCTCCGGCACCTCCAGCTCGCTCGCGATCTCCTGCAGCGTCGGCTCGCGCCCCAGCTCCTGCGTCATGGCCGAGGAGCGGCGGCCGATGCGGTGCACGGCGCCCGCGCGGCTGAGCGGCACGCGCACGATGCGCGACTGCTCCGCAAGCGCCTGCAGGATCGCCTGCCGGATCCACCAGACGGCGTACGAGATGAACTTGATCCCCTTGGTCTCGTCGAACTTCCGCGCGGCGCGGATCAGCCCGATGTTCCCTTCGTTGATCAGGTCCGAGAGCGACACGCCCTGGTTCTGGTACTTCTTGGCGACCGCCACCACGAAGCGCAGGTTGGAGCGCACGAGGTGCTCCAGCGCGTCGGGCGCGCCGTCACGGATCAGGCGCGCGAGCCGCGCCTCTTCGTTCCGGTCGATCAGCGGGTACACGCTGATCTCGCGAAGGTACTGGTCCAGCGATTCGGATTCGGAGGAGACGCGTTTGGCGGGGCTGAACGTCATGGGGGTGCTCCGGGGCGAAGCAGACAACGCAGAGTGTGGGGTTCTGCGGAGGACACCGGGCGGGTACGCGGCGTCGCCAAAGGGGAAGGCGGTGAGAGGCCGCGAGGCCTGTTGGAAGGACACGAGCGTCCATCCACCGGGTCACGCGTTGAGTATGGACAAGCCTCCGGAAGGTGTCAACCCCCGGCCGAAACAAAAGACTTGACAACGGGAGTTTTCAACGCGCTGGCCGATTCTGCACGCACTTTTTTCCGGATCGTGTAACACGGAGGGTGCACCAGGTGACCCGAAAGTAAGAAGCGGGCGCGAGGATGATCCTCGCGCCCGCTTCCTTTCCTCGCCTCTCTATCGGATCACTTCCCCGATCCGCGTCCAGCGGACGGCGGTGAGCCACGAGAACTGCTGGGTGATGTCTTTTTCGAACGAATAGTAGACGAACATGGGCCGTCCCTTGACCGCGCTCTCGTCGAAGAAGCCCCAGTAGCGCGAGTCTTCGGAGTTGTCGCGGTTGTCGCCGAGCGCGAACAGCTTGCCAGGAGGCACCACGATGGGACCCCAGTTGTCGCGAGTGGGGCGGTAGCGGCGGCGCTCGCGGAGGGTGCCGGCCAGGAAGTCCTTTTGCCAGATCATCCGCGGCTCGCGCGGATCGCTGAGCGGGTCCACGTGGCGGGCGTACGGTTCGTCCAGCGGCTTTCCGTTCCTGAAGAGCACCTTGTCGCGCATCTCCAGCGTGTCGCCGCCCACTCCGACCAGCCTCTTCACGTAGTTGCGGTGCGGATCGTGGGGCGGCAGAAACACCAGCACGTCGCCGCGCTTGGGGTGCGAGAAGGCCGGGAGGCGCGTGTGGGTGACGGGGATCTCCGCGCCGTACACGGCCTTGTTGACGAGGAGGAAGTCGCCGATCAGGAGCGTTCCCTCCATCGACCCCGTGGGGATCTTGTACGCCTCCACCAGGAAGGTGCGTATCCCCAGGAAGAGGAGGATGGCGGTGCAGATGGCCTTGGTCCACTCCCACATCCACCTTCCGGTGGAGACGGAGCCGCGCGGATCGGCGACCGTCACGCGGCGCTCGGCGGGGGGCTGGCCGTCCAAGGGATGCGGGGAATGCAGTTCTTCCATCGTGAGCTCGGTGCCGCGGTACCGCAGGTGGGGCTGGATGCCCGGTTTGGTACGTACACGCGAGGTTTGGGCCCGTTCCGGGAAAGAAAGTGCGTGAGTGCGTTAGTGCGTGAGTGCGGAGGGACTGAACAGCGGGGCTCACGCGGAGACGCGGAGGCGCAGAGAGAACCGCGACTGCATGGCTCACACAGAGACACAGAGCCACAGAGGAAGAACAGCCAGAGGTTTTCTCTGTGGCTTTCAGTTCCTCCTGTGTTCTCTGTGTAAGGCTTTTCTCAGGTTGTTCTCTCTGCGTCTCCGCGTCTCCGCGTGAGATTGCAGTTGGTTTTTTCGAATACAGCCAGGGGCGGCATCTCGCGACGCCGCCCCGCACTCACGCACTAACGCACTCACGCACTTCCGTTCAGTACGGAGATCCGCCGTAGTTGTCGATCTGGGCGCGCTGGAGTTTGCCGGAGTAGTCCACGTAGCAGACCTTGGTCTCCGAATAGAACTCGTACACTTCCCAGCCGCCCTCGCGGTGCCCGTTGCCCGTCTGCTTCACGCCGCCGAAGGGGAGGTGCGCCTCGGCGCCGATGGTGGGGGCGTTCACGTAGGTGATGCCGTTGTCCAGGTACTGCAGCGCGCGGAACGAGATGTTCACGTCGCGCGTGTAGACGGAGCTCGAGAGGCCATACTTCACCTCGTTGTTGATGCGGAACGCCTCGTCCACGTCGCTGAAGCGGATCACCGAGAGCACCGGGCCGAAGATTTCCTCCGTCGCCAGGCGCGAACCGGCCTTCACGTCGGCGAAGATGGTGGGCTGGAAGAACCAGCCGTCGTCCAGACCCCCGCCCGTGGCGCGCTCGCCGCCGATCACCAGGCGCGCCTCAGAGCGGCCGATCTCGATGTAGCTCTTCACCTTCTCCAGCGCCCGCTCGTTGATCAGCGGACCGACCTCGGGGCCGTCTTCCAGCCCGTAGCCGAGCTTCAGCCCCTTCGCCTTCTCCACCAGGCGCTCCAGGAACTCGTCGTGGATGGAGTCGTGGAGGAGGAGTCGGCTGGTGGCGGTGCAGCGCTGCCCCGTGGTGCCGAACGCGCCCCAGAGCACGCCCTCGAGCGCCAGGTCCAGGTCGCCGTCTGCCATCACGATCTGCGCGTTCTTGCCGCCCATCTCCAGCGACAGCCGCTTGTGCGACTCGCCGCACGCGCGCCCGATGATGCTGCCCGTCGCCGTGGAGCCGGTGAAGGAGATCGCCGCGACGTCCGGGTGGTTGACGATGGCCGCGCCCGTCGCGCCCTCGCCGTGGACCAGGTTGACGACGCCCCTGGGGATGCCGGCCTCCTCCAGGATCTCCACCAGGAGCTGGACCGTGTGCGGTACGTCCTCGCCCGGCTTGATGACCACCGTGTTCCCGCACACCAGCGCCGGGAACATCTTCCAGGTGGGGATTGCGAGCGGGAAGTTGAACGGGGTGATGAGCCCGCACACGCCGATGGGGCGGCGGTACGTCATGGCCCACTTGTTGGAAAGCTCCGACGGTACCGTCTTGCCGAAGAGGCGGCGCCCCTCGACGCCGGCGTAGTAGGCGGTGTCGATCCCTTCCTGCACGTCGCCACGCGTCTCGGTGAGCACCTTGCCCATCTCGCGCGTGGCGGCCCTGGCGATCTCGTCCTTGCGCTCGCTGAGCAGGTCCCCCACGCGGCGTAGGATGTTGCCGCGGTCCGGCGCGGGCGTGCGCGCCCAGGCCGGGAACGCCTCCTTGGCGGCGGCGACGGCGCGGTCCACGTCTTCCTGGCCGGAGCGCGGCCACAGCCCGATCACCTCCGACCAGCGGGCCGGGTTGCGGTTCTCGAAGTATTCGCCCGAAGACGGCTCCACCCACTCGCCGCCGATGAAGTTCCTGAACTTGTCCGCCATGATCCGCCCTGTTCTGGGGTGTGCCGTACCGCGTTTTGGTGCGGGCGCGGGAATCTAACCTTCGCGGGAAGGGGTGCAACCGCCCCCTCCCCCCGGCCCCCTCCCCCGCCTGCGGGGGCGCAGGGCGGGTGAGGGGGAGAACTCCCTCTGCGCCGCACAGATCCTGTAGGGGCGCGATTCATCGCGCCCGTGCCCGCCCGTGCCGCGCCGCCCGCGTTCGAAAGGGATGCCGTAGGGCCGACCTGCGTGTCTGCCCACCCTTGCCCCCGCCACGACGCCCGCTCACGCACACCGATCCGCGTAGGGGCCGCCCCACGTGGCTGCCCGTGCCCGCCCGCGCGCGGTCCACGCGGACCCGGCACCAGCCCACGCCAAACGCCCCTCCCCCAGCAGGTTTGGGGGAGGGGCCGCGAGGACCGAGCGGGGGAGGGGGCCCTACGGCAGCGTAAAGTGGAACGTCGCGCCCTCGCCCGGGGCGCTCTCGGCCCAGATGCGGCCGCCATGGGCTTCGACGATTCCCTTGGCGATGGCGAGGCCCAGGCCGAGCCCCTCCTTCTCGCCGCGGCGGACCTGCCAGTAGCGGTCGAAGAGGCGCGGGAGGTGCTCGGGGGCGATGCCGGTGCCCGTGTCGGCTACCGTGAAGCGGACGGCGCCCTCGGCGGGGGCGGCGGAGACGGTGATGCGGCCGCCCGCGGGGGTGAACTTCAGTGCGTTCCCCAGCAGGTTGGAGAGCACGCGCAGGATGCGCGAGTCGTCGGCCTGGAGCGTGGGGAGGTTGGGGGCCACGGAGGTGCCCAGCGTCAGGCCGCGCTGGGCGGCCATCTCGCGGAACATCTCCACCGCGCCGTCCACCAGGTCGGCGGGGACGACGGTGGAGGGGCAGAGAGCCGCGCCGCCCGATTCCAGCGCCACCACTTCCACCAGGTCCTGGATCAGCCCGGCCATCTGCTGCGACGCGTTGCGGATGGCGCGCAGCTGCTGGCGGTCGCGGTCGCTCCAGGCGGCGCCGGCCGAGAAGTCGTCCAGCAGCGCGGCGCCCAGGACGATGGCGTTGAGCGGGTTGCGCAGGTCGTGCGACACCACCGCCAGCACCTCCTCGCGGGCGCGTGAGGCCCGCTGCGCCTCCTCGTAGAGCCGCGCGTTGTCCACCGCCAGGGCGGCGCGGCGGGCCAGCTCCTGCGCCACCTCCAGGTCCGCCTCCTCGTAGGGCGGCGAGCTCGCCGTGCGGCCGAAGGAGATTGCGCCCAGCGTGCGCCCGCGCGCCTGCATCGGCACCACCATCCCCGATGCGAGCCCCAGGTCGCGCAGCATCTCCGTGTGCTCGGGGCCGCTGGAGATGGCGCCGACCATGCCGTCGTCGATGAGCGGGATGAGGCGCGGCTCGCCGGTGCGCAGGCAGACGACCGCGGGGTGCGTGCCGTCGGGGTCCACCGGGAAGCGGCGCAGGAGCCCGCGCACGATCTCGCGCCGGCGCGGGTCCGCGTGGGCGACGCCGGGCGCGCGCAGCTCCCCGCCCTCCTCCACGTGCACGATGCAGTAGTCGGCCACGCTCCCCGCCACCATGTCCGCGATGCGCTGCAGCGTAGCGGCGGACTCCAGCGACGAGGCGAGGAGTTCGCTGGTGCGCGCGAGGAGGCGGTCGGCCTGACGGCGGCGGCGGTCTTCCGTGACGTCGGTGAGGGTGACCACTCCAGCCACCGTCTTCCCCTCCGCGTCGGCGACGGGGGCGCCGTTCACCCGCAGCACCGCGCGCGTGCCGTCGCCGCGGCGGTAGTGCAGCTCCTCGCCGGCGATGCTCTCGCCGTGGCGGACGACGCGGGCCAGCGGATGCTCGGCGGCGGCGAGGGGGCGGCCGTCCGGGTGCACGTAGCCGGTGCTGCCTTCGGGGAGGATGGGGTGGCGGAAGAGGCGCTCCGCCATCGGGTTGTGCAGGACGATGCGGCCGTCCGGCGCTTCGCCGATCAGCACCCCCTCGGGCATCTGCCGCACCACCGCTTCCAAAAAGGCGCGCCCCCGCTCCGTTTCGCCAAGGAGGGCGGCGCGAGCCTCCTCGGCACGGCGTGCGCTGACGTCGCGGATCATCCAGCGCATCCCCGCCGGCTCTCCGGCGCGCGCGGGGACGCCCTGCACCGAGCATTCCGCGGGGATCGGCTCGCCGTCGCGCGGCACGAGCGTGACTTCCCACTCGTCGATGCGCGCGCGCATGGAGGCGGCGAGCGCCATCCGCGTGCGGAAGTCGCGCACCTCCTCCTGGGTTATGAAGAGCACCAGCGGCTTGCCGCGCAGCGCCCGACCATCCACCCGCAGGAGCTCGCAGGCCGCGCGGTTGGCTTCGCGGATGACGCCCGCCTCGTCGGTCACCACGTAAGGAACGGGCGCGTACTCGAAGAGCTCGACGTAGCGCCGGTTCTCTTCTTCCAGGAGCAGCTGCGCGGCGGTGAGGCTCTCGTTCTGCTGGCGAAGCTCCTCTTCCGCCACGCGCAGCTCCTCCATCACCGTCATCAGCTCTTCCAGGGCGGCCTGGGCCACGTCCGCCGACCCCGCGGACGCGACGAGGCGCGCGCGCAGGGCCTCGATACGGCCGTGCGCGCTGTGCAGCTGGTCGTGGAGGACGGAATCGTAGCTCATTGTCGCGCCGCTGGGAGCGAGCCGCCTATCTGTACGGTTTGTCCACCTTCGAGCAAAGCACGCGCCAGTCAGCGGGTGCGCGAGCGGGCCTCATCCCCCGGTTTGCTCCGCGGGTTCTTCGAATTCGTGCATCACCAGGACGGCGCCGCGAATCTGGCGGTCGGCGCCGGCAAAGGGGGTGCAGGTGACGTGGCAGCGGATGGTGCGTCCGCGGCGGTTGACGGCGTCCAGGGTGAGCTCCTCGTGCTCGGAGCGGCCCTCGATGCAGGCGCGGACCGGGGCCTTGAGGCGCTCCACCGGAAAGCCGATGTCCAGGTTCTGGAACGCCACCCCTTCCACCTCCTCTCCGCGCAGCCCCCACAGATCCTCGGCCTTGCGGCTCCAGATGCGGATGTCCGAGTCGCGGTCCAGCACCACCACGGCGGAGCGTAGCGAGGTGAGGATCGCCGTCATGTACGTGTTGACGTCGTTCAGCTCCCCCGTGCGGCGCTGGATCTCGTTGTTGATCGTCTCCAGCTCCTCGTTGGTGGAGTGGAGCTCCTCGTTCATCGTCTCCAGCTCCTCGTTGCTGCTCTGGAGCTCCTCGTTGGTCGTCTCCAGCTCCTCGATGGTGCTCTGCAGCTCCTCGTTGGTCGTCTCCAGCTCCTCGTTGGTGCTCTGCAGCTCCTCGAACGCGGTCTCCAGCTCCTGGTTGGCCTCCATGAGCTGGGCGCGCACCTGCTGCACCTGCGACACGTCCACGAAGGCGACGCTCACCCCCACGATGGAGTCGTCGCGGTCCACCAGCGGCGCCACGATCACCTCGAAGGTGCGGATGGCTCCGTCCGGGATCTGGTGCTCGACGTGGGGGATGTGCAGGACGCGCGGGTCGCCGTACACCTGCTCGATGCGGGTGCGCAGGTCCACCGGGCGGTACGAGACGGTGAGGTCGTGCAGCGAGCGCCCCACGTCCGCCGGCACCAGCCCGAAGATGGCGCGGGCCTGCGCGCTGGCCGAGACGAGCGTGCCCTTGCGGTCGACCACGAGCTGCGCGTTTGGCTGCACTTCCAGCGCGGCTTCGCGGATGCGGAGCTGGTGCATCAGCCGCTCGTGGCCCTCGGCGCGGGCGGGCTGCCCCAGCGTGAGCAGCCGGTCGCGCCGGGCGGCGCGCGTCGCCTTGCGAAAGATGCGCGCCTTGAGGTCCACGGGCGTGAAGAGGTCCCCGTGCGACCTCATCATCTCCGCCTTTCCCAGGAAGAGGGTGCCGCCGTCCCTGAGCCCGAAGTGGAAGCGCGTGAGGATGCGCCCCTGCGTCTCGGCGTTGAAGTACATCAGCGCGTTGCGCGAGACCAGCAGGTCCAGGTGGCTGATGGGCGCGTCGCGCACCAGGTCGTGGCGCCCAAAGATCACCTGGCGGCGCAGGTCCGGGCGAAAGGCGTACGATCCCCCCGGCGCCGCCTCGAAGTACTTCTCGCGCAGCTCCGGCGGCAGCGACTCCATCGCCCGCTCGTTGTACGTGGCGGAGCGGGCGTGCGCCAGCGCCTCCTCGTCCACGTCGGTGGCGTAGATCTTCACCCGCTGGCGAAAGCCCTCCACCCCCAGCACTTCGGAGAACATCATGGCCAGCGTGTACGTCTCCTCGCCGGAGGCGCACCCGGCGCTCCACACCCGCACCGCCGCATCCGAGTCGCCCAGGATGGGTGCCAGGTGCTCGTCCATGAGCGCGGACCACGCTTCGGGGTCGCGCCAGAAGCCGGTGACGTTGATGAGGATGGTGTTGAAGAGCGCCGTGAACTCCCCGGGATGCGCTTCGAGGAAGGCTTGGTAGGCGGCGAAATTGTCCACCTCCACCTCGGCCATCCGCTTCTCCACGCGGCGTACCAGGGTGGCTCGCTTGTAGCCGGTGAAGTCGAAGCCGCGGTTGTCGCGGAGGAACTCCAGGAGCTGTTCGAAGTGCGGATCGGCGGGCTGGCTCATGCGCTCTGGGTTACGGCCTGTACGATGCGGCCGGCGATCTGCTCCAGGGGGAGCACGTCGTCCGCCGTTCCGGTGGCGATGGCGTTGCGGGGCATGCTCTCGACGGTGGCGGTGGCGGGGTCCTGCACCAGCACGATGCCGCCGGCCTCCTTAATGGCGCGCACCCCCAGGCTGCCGTCGGAGTCGCACCCGGTGAGGACCACGCCCACCACTCCCGCGCCGAACCGTTCCGCGGCCGACGCGAAGAGCGGATCGGCCGCGGGGCGCGAGAAGCGGACGGGGGGCGCATCCGAAAGCTGGAGCCGCCCGCCGCCGTCCACCACCACGTGCCGGCCGGGCGGCGCCACGAACACGCGCGCGTCGTCCAGCGCCTCGCCGCCCCGCGCCTCGCTCACGGGGAGCGCGCTGACCATCCCCAGCACCTCCGCCAGCCGGCTGCGGCGCCCCGGCTCCAGGTGCTGCACCACCACCACCGAGGCGGGGAGGTCCGCCGGGAGCGCGGAGAGGATGTGGCGCAGCGCCTGGATCCCCCCGAGCGAGGACGCGATCACCACCAGGCACGGCGGCGGCGTGGAATGCAAATGGGTCCGGCGAATGGGATTGGTGGGAATCGGGACAGATAGTAACACTCGCCCGCGCACCCCTCCGTGTCAAGCAACTGTAAACGTCCGTGCATGGGAATTGCCGCCCGCGCAGGGTGAGCGGGTGCAGATCGACACTTTCGGGAGCGACTCAGTGACGGGAAGAGACATCATCGTGATGGGCGGCTCGGCGGGGGCGGTGGAGGGGATGGCGCAGATCGTGGCGGGGCTCCCCGCCGACCTTCCAGCCGCGGTGTTCGTGGTCGTGCACTTCCCCCCGTACAGCACCAGCGTGCTCCCCCGCATCCTGAGCCGGGCCGGCGTGCTCCCCGCCGTTCACCCTTCCGACGGCGACCCCATAGAGCACGGCACCATCTACGTGGCCCCCCCGGACCACCACCTCCTGCTGGAAGACGGGCGCATCCGCCTCACCCGGGGCCCGCGCGAGAACGGGCACCGGCCCGCCGTGGACACCCTCTTCCGCAGCGCCGCGCGCGCGTACGGCCAGCGCGTGGCCGCCGTGGTCATCACCGGCAACCTGGACGACGGCACGGCCGGGCTGGGCGCGGTGCGCGCGCGCGGCGGCGCCGCCGTGGTGCAGGACCCGGCGGACGCGCTGCACCCGGGGATGCCGGCCACGGCGCTGACGGTGGTGGGCGCCGACCACGTGCTGCCCCTCGACCGGATTTCCGCCACCCTGGTGGAGCTCGCCACCCGCCCCTCTCCCGACTCGGAGCCGCCCGTGCCCAACCGACTCGACAAAGAGGCCGACATCGCGGTGATGGACTTCGACGCGATGCAGGACGACGAGCGTCCCGGCACCCCCGCGGGCTACAGCTGTCCGGAGTGCCACGGCTCGCTCTTCGAGATCCAGGAGGGGGAGGTGGTGCGCTACCGCTGCCGCGTGGGGCACGCGTACGGGGTGGAGTCGCTGCTGGCGCACCAGGGCCACGCCGTGGAGTCGGCGCTGTGGACCGCGATGATGGCGCTGAAGGAGCGCGCGGTCCTCTCGCGCCGCATGGCCGACCGCCTGCGCGCCCGCGGCGGCGACGTTTCCGCGGATCGCTTCGCCCAGCAGGCGGACGAGGCGGACGTGCGTGCGGGGGTGATCCTGGAGGTGCTGCGCAACCTGGGCCTCGCCAGCGGCCAGGAAGCCGAGCGCTCGCTGGAGGCCCGCGCCGCGCGGGAGCAGCCGTTGCTGGAGCAGGCGGGGGACTGAGGGGCCGGCGGGCGGGCCCCTGCGCCGGTCGGCGGGGATCGTGGCACGCGGGCTCCCCCTCTCCCCGGCCCTCTCCCCCGCTAGCGGGGGAAAGGGTGCACTCCGCCCACGCCACCATCCCGGCGCCTCACCGCACCCCGCTTTCCAACCGACCTCATAGGGGAAGACCTGTGTGTCTGCCCTCCCCCGCCGCGCCACGAACCCCGCCGTTCGGACACCAAACCCGTAGGGGCGGCCCCGCGTGGCCGCCCGTGTCCCGCCCCGCGCCGAACCCGTCGTTCCGGTCGGCAAACGCCCGCCCACACACTCCCCGCCGCTCCGCGCCAACACCGTCCGCCCCCCGCGATCGCGTGCTCCCACGCCTCATCGCACCGCTTTCAACCGCCGCGGCACGGCAATGGCACAGCCACGACTGTCCGGAGTGTCCGGGTTCGCGAGACATCGCGGTTCTGGCGCGGCCACTCCGTCCCCTTTACCTTTCGCGTTTGTGGACTCATTCTGGGACAACCCTTACACCGCGCGGCCGATCTCATGGAACACCCTCCCCGCCCATCCCCCGAAGCAATGAACGGCACGGCCCGCATCCCCTACCTCTTCGTGCTGGATGAGCTGGAGGCGGCGGGGAACGGCGATGCCGGGGTCGCGCTCTGGCAGATGCTGCGCAACGTGCGCGGCCGCATCGACGCCGGCGACGAGCTCCCGGGAATCCTGCTGATGGGCGAAAGCGGCGAACTCCTCGACGCCGTTCCCGAGCTGCGCACCACGCTGCGCGGCATGACCCGCCTCCTGCGCGAGACGCGCCCGGACGACGACACGCGCGACGGGCTGGTGCTGGGGTGCGCGCACCTGGGCCTCTGGGCCGAGGGGATGGGCGCCTGCCGCACCGCGATCTCCTTCTTCGCCCTCGCGGAGGAGATGGACCCGGAGCGGCCGCACCTGGGCTACCACATCGGCCGGCTCGCGCGAAAGCTGGCGATGTACGAACTGGCCGAGCCGTGGCTCAAGTGGGCGCACGGAAAGTCGCGCGCCGCCGGGCAGTGGGAGGTGGCGGCGCTCTGCGCGTCCGGGCTCGGCAACCTGTACCGCCAGCGCGGCAACCTCCCCCTGGCCCGCCGCTTCCACCGCTTCTGCCTGCGCATCGCCCGCACTCACGGACTCCGCACGCTGGAGGGCGACGCGCTGTACGACCTGGCGGGGATGAGCTTCGAGTTCGGCGACGATACCCTGGCCATGGAGTACGTTGGTCAGGCGGTCAGCGCCTACGGGCCCGGGCACGGACGCATCTACACACTCGCGCATGACGTTGCGTACTTCTGGATCGATAGGTCGGGTAGGTTCGTCGATGCCGCGGAGATGCTCCTCGCGCTTGCCGATTACCTTTGGGAGCCCTGGCGGCGTGTGCTCCTCTTTTCAAATCTCGCACGCGCGGCAGCAGGCGCCGGATGGCTTCCGGTGTTTGAGAGCGCGTGGACCGAGACATGGGCGCTGGTCCGGCAGAATCCCATGCAGATCGGGCATGCGGGAGCACTGATCGAAATCGCCTTGGGAGCGGGGACGCTTGGGCTCTGGGAGCGTGCAGGTGTGGCGGCGGCGGAGGCACTTCGCATCGCACGTCAGCGCGAGGAAGGGGAGCAGGTCATCAACGCGGAACTGATTCTCGAGGCGGTGCAGAAGGTGAGCGCCGACGACCTGACCGAAGTTCACGCGGTATTCCGAGACCGTGCTCGCGGGACCAATGCAGACCTGGATTCGAACGTCAACGCAACGAGCGACGTTCTTTACGGAGCAATGCGCACACGAAGAGACGACGCGCCGGAAGGTCCGACGCGTTCGCTCCTCGTAGGTATCTCCTGCGCGGTGGCTTAGTTACCGGTACCGCCCCATCCGCCGCCGTAGCCGTTGTTGGTGGTGTCAGTCGGCGGCGGCGGGGTGTTGTTCCCGGATCCGCCCCAGCCGCCGCCATCCTCGGTCACGTTGTCGGAGCCGACCCACCCGCCGCCGACTGCGGTCTCGTCGTGCGACCGGTCGGTGGGCGCGGTGATGCGGGACGCTCCATCGGCGCAGGCAGCGGCGGCGCAGAGAGCGGCGAGGGCGAGGAAGGAGCGGGCGAAGCGCATGCGACATCTCCGGAAAAGCGTGGGTCGAATGAAGCGGGCACCGGGTCAGTCCGGTGCCCGTCTCTTTATTCTGGCGCTTTGGGTGCCCCGCGGAGATTCGGTTGCCGCCGCGTTAAAGGACAAAGTGGACGAACACGCGCAGTGACGTGGGGGAACAGCAACAGCGGCCTCACACAGAGACACAGAGACACAGAGAAAAGTGCAAAAAAGAGGTTTTCTGTGGCTTGCGGTTCCCTCTGTGTCCTCTCCGTGTGAGGCTTTTTCTGTGCGTCTCTCTGCGTCTCCGCGTCTCCGCGTGAGCCAATCGCGATGCCGCGGCACTCGCTGTGCCTGAAGGAGCAGCGCGTACCCTGCCCCCGAACACGGAGACACGGCGGATGGAACCGGAGCTCGGCATCATCGAAGGCTTCTACGGAAAGCCCTGGACGTGGGAGGAACGCGCCGCGACGGTGGAATTCCTCGCGCCGCACGGCTACCGCTTCTTCATGTACGCGCCCAAGGCGGACACCTTTCTGCGCCGCCGCTGGCAGGAGGAGTACCCGGAGGAGAGCGCCCGCGGCCTGGCCACCCTCGCGGACGCCTGCCGGCGGGCGGGAGTGCGCTTCGGCGTGGGGCTGAGCCCGTACGAGATCTTCAACGGCTTCGACGCCGCCGCGCACGACGCCCTCGCCCGCAAGCTCGCCTTCTTCGACGAGCTGGGGGTGCAGGACCTGGCGATCCTCTTCGACGACATGCGCGGCGACACCCCCGACCTCGCCGCGCGCCAGGTGGAGATCGTCCACTGGGCCGCGGAACGGACGCGCGCGGACCGCCTCCTCGTGTGCCCCAGCTACTACTCCGACGACCCGGTGCTCGACCGCGCGTTCGGCCGCCGTCCGGACGGATACCTGGAGCATCTCGGCACTGCGCTCGACCCATCGATCGAGGTGTTCTGGACGGGCGAGGAGGTGTGCTCGCGCGAGATCACGCCCGGCCACCTGGAGCGCGTGACGGGGCAGCTTCGCCGCAAGCCGTTCCTGTGGGACAACTATCCGGTCAACGACGGCCCCCGCATGTCGCAGTACCTGCACCTGCGCGCCTTCACCGGGCGCCCGGCGAGCCTGCGAGGCCACGTGGCGGCGCACGGCATCAACCCGGCGCTCCAGCCCACCCTCTCGCTGATCCCCGCGCTGACCCTTCCGGAGTGCTACCGCCTGGGCGACGCCTACGCGTACGGCGAAGCCTTTCGCACGGCCGCCATGGCCGTGCTGGGCGCGTCGCTCGGCACGCGCGTGTGGGAGGACGTGCTGGTGCTGCAGAACGTGGGGCTGGACCGGCTGGAGGAAAAGGAAGCGGCCCTGCGCGAGCGCTACGGCAGCGAGGAGCATCCCGGCGCGCGCGAGATCATCGCCTGGCTGGACGGCGAGTACCGCATTTCGGCCGAGGTCGTGCAGACGCAGTAGCCGGACAATCCTTGCGCGGAAGGTACGTGTGACGCAACTGTTACACTCCGTGGTGCGTCCTCTTTCCGGGCTCGGTGCATGGCCTCTCCCACAATCCTCTACGTGGAGGACCACCCCTCCGTCCAGCAGGCCGTCCTGATGTCGCTGAAGCTGGTGGGCTTCGGGGTGCTTGGGGCGGATGATGGGGTGGAGGGGGTGGAGATGGCCCAGAAGCACCACCCGGACCTGGTGCTGATGGACCTGCACCTGCCGCGGATGGATGGCTGGGAAGCCCTCGCCACCCTCCGCGGCGACCCGCTGACCGCCGGCATCCCGGTAATCGCCTGCACCGCCGGCGACCTGGACCCGGACCGTGCCCGCGCCGCCGGCTTCGCCGACTTCCTCGCCAAGCCGTTCCAGGCCCCCCGCCTGATCGCCGCGATCCGGGCGCAGTTGCCTGACGCGGGCGAGAGCGCGGGGGGGTGAGCGCCGGGGGGGCGAGCGCCGGGGCCGGTGAGCGCCGGGGTATCGTCCCGACCCGAGGCGGAGTGCCGGCGCCGAGAACACCGGGGGATAAATCCCCCGGCTGGAACCACGCGAAGACCGCTGAAGCGGTCTGTAGAGCCCTCTGATGGGGTCCAAGCACCGCTTGGACCTCATCTAATTACCTGCGTGAAACCCGTTACGCTCGTCGGACGAGCCGTTTGACGAGTTCGGAGACCGCGCGCCGTGACCGTCGGCTCACTTCGTCGAACGCTGCTCGCTCGCGCGGGTCGTCCGAGCGCGCCGGTTGTCCGTCCTTGTGGGAGGCTCGGTCCGCAACTGGGTCTTCACTAGAGGCGTTTGGTGTCACTGAAATCCTCCACAGCGCGACGCGGAGCGTTCGTCCGATCGGCCAATCTGGGCATGTGCAGCGGTGAGCCTATTTCATGCCGGACAGATCGAAACCCGGCAAGGGTGGGCAGACACGCAGGTCTGCCCCTACCGGTATCGGTGCGCGCCGACGGGTCGCGGAGCAGCACAAGGCACGGGCGCGATGAATCGCGCCCCTACGGGATCTGTGCAGCCGAAAGCGGAGTTCTCCCCCTCACCCGCCCTGCGCCCCCGCAGGCGGGGGAGGGGGCCCTCCGCGCGGCGCAAACCACGGTGGAACGGCACCCAGCCCCCTCTCTCGATAACAGAGGGCGGAGCCCTCTCCTGTTATCGGGAGAGGGGGCAGGCGAGTGTAACGAGCCGGGGGTGAGGGCCCCTCACGCCACCTCCACCACCCCGAACCCCGCCTTCACCTTTACCTTGTCCTCGATCTCGGTGGCAAGGGGGACGTTTTCCTGGAGGAACGCCTTGACGTTCTCGCGGCCCTGGCCCAGGCGCAGGTCGCCGTAGTTGAACCAGGAGCCGCTCTTGGAGATCACGTCGTGCTCCACGCCGAGGTCCACGATGGTGCCGAAGCGGTCGATGCCGGTGCCCCACATGATGTCGAACACGACCTGCTTGAAGGGCGGCGCCACCTTGTTCTTCACCACCTTGACCTGCGTCTTGTTGCCGACGGCGACGTCGCGGTCCTTGATGGTGCCGATGCGTCGCACGTCCAGCCGCAGCGAAGCGTAGAACTTCAGCGCGCGCCCGCCCGTGGTCGTCTCCGGCGAGCCGAACATGACGCCGATCTTCTCGCGGATCTGGTTGGTGAAGACGAGCGTGGTCTGGCTGCGGTTGATGGCGCCGGTGATCTTGCGCAGTGCCTGGCTCATGAGGCGCGCATGCAGCCCCATGTGGCTGTCGCCCATCTCCCCCTCGATCTCGGCGCGCGGCACGAGGGCGGCCACCGAGTCCACCACCACGATGTCCACCGCGCCGCTTCGGATGAGCGTCTCGGTGATCTCCAGCGCCTGCTCGCCGTTGTCGGGCTGAGAGACGAGGAGGTTGTCGACGTCCACGCCGAGCTTGCGGGCGTACTCGATGTCGAGCGCGTGCTCCGCGTCCACGAAAGCCGCGATGCCGCCCTCGGCCTGGACGTTGGCGATCAGGTGGAGGCAGAGCGTGGTCTTGCCGGACGACTCCGGCCCAAAGATCTCCGTGATGCGGCCGCGCGGCACCCCGCCCACGCCGATTGCGGCGTCCAGGTGGATGGCGCTGGTGGAGATGGCGCGCACCTTCACCATGGGGCCGTCCACGCCCATGCGCATGATCGCGCCCTTGCCGTACGCCTTCTCGATCTGCCCGATCGCGACGTTCAGCGCCTTGGTCTTGTCAGCGTTCATCACGAGCTCCATTTCTCAGCTCTCCGCCCCAGGTAAAAGCCTCCGCACGCCCACCCCCCGTGAGCCGCAACCAATATACACCACAGTGTGAACTTTGTGCGAATAAAAACCGAATAAAAGAAGTGCGTGAGTGCGTTAGTGCGTGAGTGCGTTTGAAGGCTTCGAGTTACGTGTTCGGTCAGGTTGGGATGGTGGATGCACGGAGGGCGGCGAGGAGGCGGCTGAGCTCGACGCAGTGGTCGTGTAGCTGTCGGTGTTCCTCTCCGGTGAGGTAGCCGAGCTCGCGCGCGAGGTGAAGCTGGCTGCGCACCTCGGAGGCGGAGCCCCGCGCGATCGAGAGGAAGTGGCGGAACTCGGGGCGGCTGTACCGCTCGAAGCCTTCCGCCACGTTCGACATCACGGAGACGGCGGCTCTGCGAATCTGATCGCGCAGCGCATAATCCCGCGAGAACCGCCCTCCGGCGCTCGATTGATAGATCAGAACCGAGAGCTCCTTCGCCCTCTGCCAGACTACGAGGTCCTCGAACTGCTGCACCTTCATCGCGCCGATACCCTTGGTGAGTGGATGTCTCACTAGATACCCCGCATCCACACTCTCGCCTGCGCCACGCGACGGATCCAACGCACTAACGCACTGACGCACTAACGCACTTCCCCTGGCCCGACGCTTGCGGCCCGCCGCGCCAACCGAGCTACTAAATCCAAGCGAACTCCAGAGCCGATGAAGGGACAGATCGAGGCGAGCCGGAAGGTGGTCATCGAAGAGGTGACGCCGCAGCTCGATTGCGGGCGGTATGCCATCAAGCGCGAGGTGGGGGATACGATCGAGGTGCGCGCGGACATCTTCAAGGAAGGGCACGACGCCATCTCGGCGGCCATCTGGTACCGGCCGGAGGACGAGGAGGAGTGGCGCGAGACGCCCATGAAGTTCTGGGACAACGACCGCTGGACCGGCTCGTTCACCCCCGACCGCAACTGCCGCTGGTACTACACCGTCGTCGCCTGGACCGACTTCTTTGGCACCTGGCAGAGCGATCTGCGCAAGAAGTACGATGCCGGCCAGGAGGTGGTGCTGGAGCTGTTCGAGGGCGCCGAGATCGTCGCGCGCACCGCTGCGGCCGCTCCAGACACCGAGCGAGAGACGATCCTGGAGCACCTCGCGGAGATGATCGGCGACGTGCTGGACCACGAGGCCGCGCCCGGGACGTGGAAGTGGGCCGCCTTCGAAAAGGGCGCCGCCGCCGCCGAGGACCGCACCATCGCCGAGCGCGTGGCCGCCGCGCTGGACACGGGGCTCCTCGAGGTGATGGAGCGCGTTCCCCTGCGCGAGGACCTGACGCAGTTCGAGCCCGTCCTCCCTGTGCAGGTGGACCGGGTGGCGGCGCGCTTCGCGGCGTGGTACGAGCTCTTCCCGCGCTCCATGGCCGACGATCCCACCCGACACGGCACCTGGGACGACGTCATCGCCAAGCTGCCGTACGTGCGCGACATGGGGTTCGACGTGCTGTACTTTCCGCCGATCCACCCGATCGGGCTGGCGTTCAGAAAGGGGAAGAACAACACGCTGGGCGCCGGCAAGGACCAGCCGGGGTCGCCGTACGCCATCGGCGGCAAGGACGGCGGGCATCGCGACGTGCATCCCGAGCTGGGCTCGCTCAAGGACTTCCGCCGCATGGTGGCCGCGGCGGCGGAGCACGGGCTGGAGATCGCGCTCGACTTCGCCATCCAGGTCTCCCCTGATCACCCGTACGCCAAAGCGCACCCGAGCTGGTTCTTCGTGCGGCCGGACGGCAGCATCAAGTACGCGGAGAACCCGCCCAAGAAGTACCAGGACATCTATCCCCTCAACTTCTACGGCGACGACTGGGAAGCGCAGTGGAAGGAGTGGCGCGACGTCATCCTGCACTGGGTGGAGCAGGGGGTGAAGATCTTCCGCGTCGACAACCCGCACACCAAGCCCGTGCAGTTCTGGGAGTGGATGATCCGCGAGGTGCAGCGGCAGCACCCGGAGGTGCTCTTCCTCTCCGAGGCCTTCACGCGCCCCAAGATGATGCGGGCGCTGGCCAAGGCCGGCTTCAGCCAGAGCTACACGTACTTCACCTGGCGCAACTTCAAGGGCGAGATCATCGAGTACCTGGAGGAGCTGACGCAGGGGCCGATGAAGGACTACTTCCGCGGCAACCTGTTCCCCAACACGCCGGACATCAACCCGGAGTTCCTGCAGCGCGGCGGCCGCCCCGCGTTCATGATCCGCGCGGTGCTGGCGACCACCCTGTCCTCCGTCTACGGCATCTACAGCGGCTTCGAGCTGTGCGAGGGCACGCCGCTGGCGCCGGGCAAGGAGGAGTACCTGGACAGCGAGAAGTACGAGCTGAAGGCGTGGGACTGGGACCGCCCCGGCAACATCCGCGGCCTCATTCGCCGCCTCAACGAGATCCGCAAGCAGAACCGCGCGCTGCAGGAGTACGACAACCTGCGCTTCTACCCGGCGGAGAACGAGAACATCCTCTTCTACGGCAAGATGACGCCGGACCGGGCGAGCCTCATCTTCGTGGCCGTGAACCTGGACCCGTTTTCGGCCCACGAGGGGATGCTGCACTTCCCCCTGCCGGACATGGGGATCGGCTGGCACGACCCGTGGGAGGTGGAGGAGCTGCTGACCGGCGAGCGCCACTTCTGGCACGGCGGCTCGCACTGGATCCGGCTCGATCCCGGCGCGCCCGCGAGGATCTTCAGGGTGCGGGCGTGGCGGAGCTCGGAGCATGGGTTCGACTACTTCATGGAGCCGACGCTGGTGTAAGGGGAACGGGGAACGGGGGCACGGAGAAGGTTCTCCGTGCCCCCGTTTTCTGTCCGGCGCCGGCGATCAGTAGGTGATCGACGTGTCGTACACGGTCACGCGGTCCCAGGCCTCGGGGTTCACGCCGTCGCTCACGTACAGGTCGATGTAGCAGGTGTCGCCCCAGGCCGCGTTGGCGGTGTACGAGTAGCTGTACCCGTTGGCGATGTAGACGCAGTTGCTGGTCCAGCGGTAGGTGATCGGGTCACCGTCCGGATCGTACGAGCCCTGGGCATCGAACTCCCAGTGCATGTACGAGGCGAACGGCTTCTTGGTCTTCAGGCGGATGTTGGCCACCGGCGCCGAGTTGAGCAGCGTGCGTCCCGCGGTGGGCTTCGCGGCGAGCGGCTCGGTGGGCGCGCTCTCGCAGCCGGCGAGGGCGACCGCGGTGATCAGGGCGAACAGCGGCGTGCGGATCTTCATCTTGCTTCTGCTCCTTGCATGGGATGGTCTTCGGGCCAGCGTGGCCGAAGATTACCCGAACCTGTGTCCACATGCAATTCCGCTTGGCAAGGAGCACATCGTATACGGTCATGCACGCCGGCGGCGGGCGAGCTCGATGCAGCAGGCGAGGTCCAGCAACGCGATCCCGGAGACGGCGGCCATTGCGGTGGTGACGCGGCGGCGCCTGGGGTTGTCGGGTCCGGTGCGGGTGGCGAGGGTGAGGAGGTCGAGCACGTCGCCGGTCAGGCGCGACCAGACCCAGGGGCCCGGGCGCAGCGCCAGTATCCCCATCCCGGCCACGACCTGGCGGAAGCCGTACGCGCGGATCAGCTCGGACCAGTCCTCCATCCCCAGTGCTCGCCCCACCCGCTCCGGCGCCAGCACGAGCCCCATCCCCGCCCCGATGCTGACCCATCCCACCACGTTCTCCACCCCGTTCCTCGGCTCCATCCGTCCCCCTTCCGCCGTCGGTTTTCTGCCCTGTCACCCGGGGGCCGGAGCAAGGCACATGCCCCGTGAATCACGCCGCAACCGCGTGCCCGCGCCCGGTTTGCGCTGGGTGCGCGGGCCGCGTATCTTGGCGCGCGAAAAGACCCAGCACACGATCATCGGAGAACCCATGGCAGACAGCGCACGCCGTACCGTGCTCCCGGTGCGGCACCAGCCCGACCTCCCGCGCGAACGGATGATCCTGGCCGAGGCGCCCGACGCCGAGGCGCTGGAGATGGACGTGGTGATCGTGGGCGCCGGGCCCGGCGGGCTGGCGACCGCCATCGAGCTCGCGCGCCTCGTGCAAAAGGACGCGGAGAACGGCGGCACCCTGGGCGAGGTCAACATCGCCGTCCTGGACAAGGCGCAGGCGCTGGGCGAGCACTGCCTGAGCGGCGCCGTCGTCAACCCGCGCGCCTTTCGCGAGCTCTTCCCCGACCTCAAGGACGAGGACTTCCCCTTCCGCGGCCGCGTGGACTCGGAATCGGTGCTCTTCCTCACGGAGACGGGGCAGATCCGCCTCCCCACGCCGCCCCCCATGCACAACCGGGGGAACTACGTGGGCTCCATCTGCGAGATCGTGCAGTGGCTGGGCGGCAAGGCGGAGGAGCTGGGCGTCAACGTCCTTCCTGGCTTCCCGGTGGACTCGCTCCTGGTGGATGGCAAGAAGGTGATCGGCGTGCGCACGACGCCCTCCGGCCTCAAGCGCGACGGCACGCCGGGGAGCACGCACGAGCCCGCCACCGACCTCACCGCCCGCGTCACCGTGCTGGCCGAGGGGACGCGCGGGCCGCTGGGGCAGGCGTACCGCCAGTGGCAGGGGATCACCTCCGACAACCCACAGATCTACGCACTGGGCGTCAAGGAGATCTGGGAGACCAAGGTGCCGCTCGACCGGGTGGTGCACACGCTGGGTTGGCCCCTGCCGCGCGACGCGTTCGGCGGGAGCTTCATGTATCCGCTGGAGCCGAACGTGGTGGCGATCGGCCTGGTCGTGGGCCTCGACTACCGCCAGACCACGCTGGACGTGCACCAGCTGCTGCAGCGGATGAAGCTGCACCCCTTCTTCCGCAAGTACCTGGAGGGGGGCGAGATGGTGGAGTGGGGCGCCAAGACGATTCCCGAGGGCGGCCTCTACGCCCTGCCGCAGCGCCGCTACGGCGACGGGCTGCTGATGGTGGGCGACACGGCGGGCTTCGTGGACGTGGCGTCGCTCAAGGGGATCCACTACGCCATGCAGTCGGGGATCTACGCCGCGCGCACCATCTTCGAGTCGCTGAAGCAGGGCGACGTCTCGGCCGCGTCGCTGGGCGCCTACGACAAGCTGGTGGACGCCAGCTACATCCGCGACGACCTGCACAAGACGCGCAACATGCGGCTCGGGTTCAAGGACGGCTTCTTCGTGGGCGGGATCAAGGCGGGGCTCGCCACCGTCACGGGCGGCCGCATCCCCGCCGGCCGCATCGCCATGGAGCCGGACGCGGAGACCGAGAAGGTGGTCACGCCGGAGACCCCCTTCGTGCCGGACAACACCCTGACGTTCAGCAAGGTGGACGCGGTCTTCAAGTCGGGCAACGGCACGCGCGACGACATCCCGTCGCACCTGATCGTGGGGCAGGACATCCCGGGCGAGGTGGCGGACATGTACGCGCACCTCTGCCCGGCCAACGTCTACGAGCGCCAGGGCGACCGTCTGGTGGTGAACGCCCCCAACTGCATCGACTGCAAGGCCACCGACGTCATCGGGCCGCGGTGGACGCCGCGGGAGGGTGGGAGCGGGCCGGCGTACAAGCGGATGTAAGCGCGGGCCCCCTCCCCCGCTCGTGAACTCGCGGCCCCTCCCCCAAAACTACCTGGGGGAGGGGCGGTGGCGTATATCCGTGTGCGGGGGCGTGGGTCGTCGTGCGGGCGGGCACGGGCAGCCACGTGGGGCGGCCCCTACGGGTGTCGGTGCCGAACGGCGACAATCACGGCCGGGGCGAGGGCGGGCAGACACGCAGGTCTGCCCCTACCGGTACCGGTGTGCGTCGGCGGGGTGCGGGGCAGCGCGGGGCACGGGCGCGATGAATCGCGCCCCTACGGGGCATCGGCGAAGCGCGCGGTTTCTCCCCCTCACCCGCCCTGCGCCCCCGCAGGCGGGGGAGGGGGCCGGGGGGAGGGGGCCATTCGTTTTCAGCCCCCTCTCTCGATAACGGCGAGGGCGCAGCCCTCTCCTGTTATCGGGAGAGGGGGCAGCGAGGAACGAACGGGGGTGAGGGCCCCGCCCTACTCCGCCGCGCTCCCCACGATCAGCACCTCGCCGGTCGGCTTGGGCAGGCCGCCGGCGGGCTCCTCGGTGACGGCGATGGCGCGGATCTGTTCGTTGGGGAGGTCGTAGGCGCCCTCCACGCTGCCGGCGCCGTCGCGGCCGGGGCGGAAGGTGGGGGCGGCGACCGGGCCGGCGGGGGTGATCAGCCAGAGCTGGTACTCGCGGCCCGGACGCACCTGCGGAAGGTTGTACGCGAAAAAGGTGTAGCGCCGCCGGACCGGGTTCCAGAACATCCGGCCCGAGGGCGTCCGCTGCTGCGTCGAGGCCAGGGTGATCACGCGCACCTCCGGCCCGGCCAGCGCCGCCAGAGAGGCCTCGCGCTCGGCCAGCGTGGACTCCAGACGGCCCCGGTCGCGGGAGAGGGAGGCGGTCCGCTGCTCGAGAGAGGCGACCCGGCCGCGCAGCGACAGGGCGTACGCGCCCAGGCCGATGGCGATGAGCACCGAGGCCGCGGCGGCGAGCCACGCAGGCAGCGCCGAGCGCCGGCGCGACGCTATCGGGATCACGCGCGTCTCCGGCGGCGCGGGCACCACGACGGGCGCGGCCGCTTCCCCGCCCCGCACGTCTGCGGCGGCGCGGGCGAGGAGGCGGGCGCGGATGCGGTCCGAGCGGGCGGGGTCCAGCGGGACGTGCGGGGCCGTGTGCGCCAGGAGCGACGCGGCCTCGCGCAGCGACTCCAGTTCGGCGCGGCACTCGGCGCACCCGGCGAGGTGGGCGTGCAGGGCCTGCCGCTCCTCACCGTCGAGGGCGTCGAGAGCCTCCGCGGCGAGCGCCGCCTGCACGTTTTCGTGCTCTGTGTCGAGACTCATCCACCCTCCTCCCGGAAAACCACGAGCGATTCCCTCAGCTTCTGCAGCGCCAGGCGTGCGCGCGTCTTCACCGTTCCCAGCGGCTGGCCCAGCTTCGCGGCGATCTCGGACTGGCTCAGCCCGCGGAAGTAGGCCAGCTCCACCGTCTCCCGCTGCTCGGGCGGAAGCTGCGCCACCGCCGCCGCGATCAGCCGGCTGCGCTCGTCCTGCTCCGCCGCGGCGTCGGGCGATGCGGGTCCCTCGCCCTCGCCCGAGCCGGGCTCGGGGATGTTCTCCCACGACTCCTCGCGGAGCCGGCCGCGGGCGCGCACCCGGTCCAGCGCACGGCTGCGCACGATCATGGTGAGCCAGGTGGAGACGCCGCCACGCCCTTCTTCGTAGCGCCCCGCCTGCCGCCACGCCTGCCAGAACGCCTCCTCCAGCACCTCTTCGGCGTCGTTTGGATCGGCCACGATGCGGCGCGCGACCGAGTGCAGGAGGGGGGCCCAGCGGTCGTACAGGAGCCCGAGGGCCTTCTCGTCTCCCGCCGCCATGCGCCGCACCAGCGCACCGTCGTCGGGACCCGTGTTGTCTGCAGGGAGGTACGAGACCGAGCGATGTGTCGGATGCATGGAGAGAAGTTGCTGCGACACGAAGGGCCTCGCAAGGTAAAAGATGGAGCGGGTACAGGGTGGAGCCCGGGAGGCCCCCCGCATAACCCGCGCCATCCTGATGCAAAGCTTGTACGCCTGGTCCGGTGCATGAAAACGCCCCCTCCCCGGCGCGCCGGGAAGGGGGCGATTGTACGACAGGTGGACTCAGGCGAACTGCTGATGCACCCGCTCGGCGAGGGCCCGGTTCATCCCCGGCAGCTCGGCCAGGTCGGAGGCATCGGCCTGGCGCAGGGAGTAGAGGGTGTGGTAGCGGCCGACCAGTGCCTCCACGCGGCGCGGACCCATGCCGGGGATCGCCTCGAGGTGCACGGCCAGGCGCTCGCGCTCCAGCGACATCCCGATGGCGGACGCGTCGGAGACATCGTGGCCGCGGCCGCTCAGGTCGTCCAGCAGGCGGAGCCATTCGGCGTGATTCCACCCCTTGGGGCGGGCGCTGACGAACTCGCGGAGGTCGGCGCGCAGGTTGGCGTCGCGGCGCACCGCGTCCTGCCGGTTGCCGGCGCGCGGCGAGCTCGCCGCCGCCTTTTTGGCGCTCACGCCGGCGCGCGGGCCGGCCGCGCGCACGGTGCGGGTGGAGGTGGTGCCCCCCTCAGTGCCGCCGGGGACGGCGCCGCCCTCTTCCTTGGCCGTGCGCGGGGTGCGGGTGGCACCTTTGCGCGCCGCGGTGCTCGTGTCGCCCCTGGCGGTGGTGGTGGAGCGGCCGGTGCGCTTGGACGGCTTCGCGTCCGCGGTGGCGTCGGCTTTGGCGCCCTTCGCCCGGGTCTTGTCTGTCTTCGCCATTGACGTTCGGCTCAGTCGTTGTCTGTGATGGCCGGCTCGCCGGCCGTGGGCTGCTGCTCCTCGTCCCGCTTGAGGACCAGGATGGAAAGCGGCGGAAGCATCAGCCGCAGCGAGTCCGGCCGCCCGTGCTCGGGCACCGGCTCGGAGTACACGGCGCCCGAGTTCCCCAGGTTGCTGCCGCCGTACGCCGCGGCGTCGCTGTTCAGCAGCTCGCGGTACTTCCCGGGGCGCGGTATGCCGATCCGGTAATCCGGCCGCGGGATGGGGGTGAAGTTGCACGCGAACACCAGCTCTTCGCCAGTGGCGGTGCTGCGCCGCAGGAAGGAGAGCACCGTCTGCTCCACGTCGTGGAAGTCGATCCACTGGAAGCCCTCGTGCGTGCAGTCCGAGTCCCAGAAGGCGCTCTCGCGTGCGTACAGCGCGTTCAGGTCGCGCATGAAGCGCTGGATGCCGGCGTTGAGCGGTTCGTCCAGAAGGTGCCAGTCCAGCGACCTCCCCTCGCTCCACTCGCCCCACTGCCCGAACTCGCCACCCATGAAGAGGAGCTTCTTGCCCGGGTGCGCCCACATGAAGCCGAGCGCCATGCGCAGGTTGGCGGCCTTGCGCCAGGCGTCGCCCGGCATCTTGCCGATCAGCGACCCCTTGAGGTGCACCACCTCGTCGTGCGAGAAGGGGAGCACGAAGCGCTCGCTGAAGGCGTACATCAGCGAGAAGGTGATCAGGTTGAAGTGGTACTTCCGGTAGACGGGGTCCTCCTCGACGAAGCGGAGGAAGTCGTTCATCCACCCCATGTTCCACTTCATGTGGAAGCCCAGCCCGCCCAGGTGCGGCGCCTGCGTCACCCCCGGCCACGCCGTCGACTCCTCGGCGATCATCAGCACGCCGGGAAAGCGGTCGCGCACGGTGGCGTTGAGCTGCTGCAGGAAGTCGATCGCCTCAAGGTTCTCGCGCCCGCCGTAGCGGTTGGGGACCCACTGCCCGGGCTGGCGGCTGTAGTCCAGGTAGAGCATGGAGGCCACCGCGTCCACCCGCAGCCCGTCCGCGTGGTACTCCTCCATCCAGAAGAGCGCGTTGGAGAGCAGGAAGTTGCGGACCTCGTTGCGCCCGAAGTTGAAGACCATCGTCCCCCAGTCCGGGTGCTCGCCCTGGCGGGGGTCTGCGTGCTCGTACAGCGCCGTGCCGTCGAAGCGGCGCAGCGCGAAGGCGTCCTTGGGGAAGTGCGCCGGCACCCAGTCCAGGATCACCCCGATCCCGCGGCTGTGCAGGTGGTCCACCAGGTACTTGAAGTCTTGCGGCGGCCCGAAGCGCGAGGTGGGCGCGAAGTACCCGGTCACTTGGTAGCCCCACGACGGGTCGTACGGGTGCTCCATCACCGGCATGAGCTCCACGTGCGTGAAGCCCATGTCGCACACGTAGTCCGCCAGCTGGTGCGCCATCTCGCGGTAGGTGAGCGGCCGGTTCTCCTCCTCGGGAACGCGCTTCCAGCTCCCCAGGTGCACCTCGTAGACGGCCATCGGGCGGTCCTTGCCCGGGTCCTCGCGGCGCTTTTCCATCCACTCTGCGTCCGTCCACTCGTAGCCGCGCAGGTCGGCGACGACGGAGGCGGTGAGCGGGTTGTGCTGCGCCGCGAAGGCGACCGGGTCGGCTTTCAAAAAGATCTCGCCGCTCGGACCGCGGATTTCGTACTTGTACGGCGTGCCGGTGGGGACGTCCGGGATGAACATCTCCCAGACGCCGACGCCGGGGTGGCGGCGCATGGTGTGGCGGCGGCCGTCCCACAGGTTGAAGTCGCCCACCACGCTCACGCGCTGCGCGGCCGGCGCCCACACGGCGAAGCGCACGCCCGCGACGCCGTCGATCTCGTCCGGGTGCGCGCCGAGCACGTCGTACAGGCGCAGGTGCGTCCCCTCGCCGATCAGGTACAGGTCGAACTCGGCGATGGTGGACTTGAAGGAGTACGCGTCGGCGAACTCGCCCACCGACCCGTCTGCCCACGTGACGCGAAGCTGGTAGGCGAAGGGCTCGGTGCCGCGCGGAAGGACCGCCTCGAAGAACCCCTCGTCGTTCACACGGTCCAGCGTGCGCGGCGAAACGATCCCGGTGCCGAGGATCGCCACCTCGACGGCGCCGGGGATGAAGGCGCGCACCACGAGGCGGATCTCCCGCCCCACGGAAACTCTGTGCATGCCGAGCACCCGAAACGGGTCGGTGTGCTCGCCCTGGGCGATCAGTCGTACGTCGTGCTGGAGTGTTGCCTGGGCCATCGTGCTCCGGTCTCTGGCTTGCGGGGGCGCGGGGTAAAAGCGTGCCCGCCTTGTGGATCGAAGCCCGCGCCGTGCTGCGAAGCCCGTGCCGCCGCGCGCCGTCTACCCGCGCACGTCCTCTCCGTGTGACGCGAGCCGTGCCGCCGCCGCCTCGTCCAGCAGCCACACCATGTCGCCGCTCGCCGGCCTCACCCCCTGCGCGGGGATGCGATGGGGGTCGCGCGGCCCCTCCAGCACCTTCTTCACGACTTCCGCCTTGTCCCCGCCCGGCGCCAGCATCTCCACGTGCGCCGCCGCGTTGATCACGCCAAAGGTGAGGGTGATTCGCGGCTCCCCCAGCGGCCGGTACAGCGCCGCCGCGACGGTGCGCCCGCGCTCCAGCAGCAGCGGATCGAAGGGGAAGAGGGAGCAGGTGTGCCCGTCCGCGCCGAGCCCCAGGTGCACGAGGTCGAAGCGCGGAATCCCCTCGCCGAAGTCCGCCGCCAGCTCCATCGCGTACTCCTCCGCCGCGCGCTCGGGCGCAATCTCGCCGCGCATGCGGTGCACGTTGGCGGGCGGAATGTGGACGCGCGATACGAACGCCTCGTTGGCCATCCTGAAGTTGCTGCGCACGTGCCCCGGCGGCACGCATCGCTCGTCCCCCCAGAACAGGTGCACCTGCTCCCACGGGATGCTGGAGCGGAGCGGCTCCTCGGCGAGCATGGTGTACGCGGCCCTCGGCGTCGTCCCCCCTGAGAGCGCCACGGTGAACCTTCCGCGCTCCGCCACCGCCTCGCGCGCGAGCTCCGCGAATCGCTCCGCGGACGCGCGGGACGCCTCGGCGGCGGTGGGGAAGGTGAGGATGCGGGGCATGGTGGTTGGGTTTGGGTGGTTGCGGGGGCCCTCACCCCCGTCTCGTTACACTCGACTGCCCCCTCTCCCGATAACAGGAGAGGGCTGTGCCCTCTGTTATCGAGAGAGGGGGCTGGAACTCCGCGGGCTACGCCGATGCCTCGTAGGGGCGCGATTCATCGCGCCCGTGCCCTCCGCCGCTCCGCGCCCCGCCTACTGCGCGGATGCCCGCCATCTCCCCCTCCCCCAGGCGGTTTGGGGGGAGGGGGATGCGTCGCGGAGCGACGCTGGGGGTGGGGGCCCCTCACGGCTGGTGCCACCCCCTCCGGTCCTCGCCCATCAGCCGGTCCGCACCGTCCGGCCCCCAGCTGCCGGCCGGGTACCCCTCGGGCTCGCCGCCGGCCTCCCAGCGCTCCAGGATCGGAGTGACCAGCGTCCATGCGGCCTCCACCTCGTCGCGCCGGGCGAAGAGGGTGGCGTCGCCGAGCATGGCGTCCAGCAGGAGGCGCTGGTAGGCCTCGGGCGACTCGGCGCCCTCGAAGGCGGTGGCGTAGTCGAAGTCCATGCTCACCGGCTGCATCCGGCCGGTGAGGCCGGGGACCTTGGCCTCGAAGAAGAGCGAGATCCCCTCCTTGGGCTGGATGCGCAGGACCAGCGCGTTGGGCGAGGGGAGGTCGCCGTCCACCAGGTCCATCACCGGGTGCGGCGCCGGGCGGAAGGCGATCACCACCTCCGTCGCCTTGGCCGGAAGGCGCTTCCCGGTGCGCAGGTAGAACGGGACCCCCGCCCATCGCCAGTTCTCCACCTGAAGCCGCAGGGCCGCGAAGGTCTCGGTGCGCGAATCGGGGGCGGCGCCCTCCTCCTCGCGGTAGCCCCGACCCGCCTCGCCGGACGTGTACTGGCCGCGGACGGTCTCGCGGTCGATGTCCTCGCCCAACAGCGGGCGGATGGAGCGCAGCACCTTGACCTTTTCGTTGCGCACCGAGTCCGCGTCGTACGATGCGGGCGGCTCCATCGCCACCAGCGTCAGGATCTGGAGGAGGTGGCTCTGCACCATGTCGCGCAGCGCGCCGCTCTTCTCGTAGTAGTCGGCGCGCTGCTCCAGCCCCACCTTCTCCGCGACGGTGATCTGCACGTGGTCGATGTGGCTGCGCGTCCACAGCGGCTCCCACACCGAGTTGCCGAAGCGGAAGACCATCAGGTTCTGCAGCGTCTCCTTCCCCAGATAGTGGTCGATGCGAAAGATCTGCCGCTCGTCGTAGACCTCCAGCAGCGCCTTGTTGAGCTCCTGCGCGGAGGCGAGGTCGCGGCCGAAGGGCTTCTCCACGATGGCGCGCGTCCAGCACGGGCAGCTCGGCGGGCAGATGAGCCCCGCCTTCCCCAGGTCGCGCGAGATCTCGTCGACCACCTGCGGCGGCACGGCGTAGTAGAAGAGGCGGTTGCCCGGGATGCCGAACTGCTGATCGATCCCCTGGAGCTGCGTCTTGAGCCGCTCGAAGCCTTCCTCGTCGTCGAAGACGTGGCTTCCAAAGAAGAGCCGCCGACCGAAATCGGCCCACTCCTCGTCGGTGGCGGCCGTGGCGAACTCGCCGAGCGCTTCGCGGGCGCGGCGGCGGTACTCCTCGTCGTCCATGTGCTCGCGCGCCACGCCCACCACCGCGAACGCCTCGGGCAGAAGCTGCTGCTGCCAGAGGCGAAAGAGCGCGGGGATGAGCTTGCGGCGGGCCAGGTCGCCGGTGCCGCCAAAGATCACCAGCACCAGCGGCTGCGGCACGCGCA
>DASVTZ010000086.1 GCA_036387335.1 Longimicrobium sp. | reverse complement strand
TCCCCTATCTTCCTAACCCGACCCCGCGACCAACCCCCCACCGGACGGCCGGACTGCAACCCGCGATGAAGTTCGAGCAGGACCCCCGCTTCACCTTCGACACCTTTGTGGTCGGCCCCGGCAACCGGATGGCCGCGGCCGCCGCGCGCCACGTGGCCGAATCGCCGGGCACCAGCTACAACCCGCTCTGGGTGTACGGCGCGCCCGGCACCGGCAAGAGCCACCTGCTGCGCGCCGTCGCCGCCCTGGCCAGCGCGGTGCGGCCCGAGCTGCGCGTGGTAGTGGAGACCGCCGAAGGGTTCGCATCCCGCCTCTCCACCGCGATCGCGGCGGGGGGGCTGGAGGCGTTCCGCGACGGCGTGCTCGACGCGGGGCTCCTGGTGATCGACGACGCCGAGGGGCTCGCGGGGAAGGCGCGCACGCAGGAGGAGCTCGCGTCGCTCTGGGAGGAGATCCTGCGCCACAAGGTGCAGATGGTCTTCGCCACCACCCTGGCCCCCGGCGAGGTGCCGGACGTGGACGAAGCGTTTCGCGCGAAGCTGGCCGACGGGCTGGTGGTTGACGTCTCGCCCCCGGAGCCGGAGACGCTGCGCGAGCTGGCGCGGCGGCGGGCGGCGGGGCAGGGGGTGGCGCTGGAGAACGGGGTCGACGAGGTGCTCGCACGCCTCCCCCTGCGCGGCGCGCACGAGCTGCACGCCACCGTGGACCGCATCGCGGCGGTGCAGGCGGAGCGCGGCGCGCCCGTCTCCGCGGACGAAGTGCCGTCCATCGTGGAGGGGAGCGCGGCGCCCAACGACGAGTTCAGCGCCTTCCTGAGCGACATCACCTTCACGGTGGGCCAGCTGGTGGAGGAGGCGCCGTGGCGCAAGCGGCTCGCCGAGGCCATCCTGCGCTGGGAGGGCGAAGGGATCCGCACCCGCCGCCTGGAGTCCGCCCTGGACGCCGACGCCGCGCCGGACGTGGACGCCGTGCTCGCCGGCTTCGCGGCCGACGTGGCGAGGCTGCGCGCCGTCCGCGACCAGCTCGCCCCGCTAGACGAAAAGGCCGCCGACTCCCCCGTCCTCGCCGATCCGGACCGCGTGGGCGAGGCGGAGGCGATGCTCCTCTCCGCCCGCGCCGCCGCCGAGCGCAAGAAGGCGCAGGAGCCCGCCGCGCCCCCCGTGGACCGCTGGTACTTCACCAACGCCGAAAAGGTGGCGTGGGGCTGGGTCGCGCTCGACGACCGCCTGATCGAGGAGCTCGGCTGACATGGCGATCAAGGGCAACCTCCGCGAAGCCTCGCTCCCCGACGTCCTCCAGCTCCTGAGCATGGGGCAGAAGACGGGGTGCCTGTCGCTCACCGACCGCTCCAACTTCGGCTACATCTACTTCGAGCGCGGGCGCATCAGCTACGCCTCCATCGTCAACCGGCGCGACCGGCTGGGCGACCTGCTGGTCAAGAACGGGCTGCTGGACGCCAAGGACCTCTTTGCCGCCATCGACGACCAGGCGAAGTCGCCGGGCGAGCGGCTGGGCGAGATCCTCATCCGCCGCGGCTCCATCACGCGCGACCAGATGGAGCACTACATCCGCATCCAGATCGAGGAGGCGGTCTACTTCCTCTTCACCTGGACGCAGGGCTCCTTCTACTTCGAGGCCGACCAGCGCCCGGAAGAGGGCTCCTTCCAGGTGTCGATCAACCCGGAGAACCTCCTGCTGGAGGGGGCGCGGCGGATCGACGAGTGGAGCCTCATCGAAAAAAAGATCCCCTCCCTCGACCTGGTGTTCGAGACGGACCGCACCAAGGCGATGGATGGGCTGGAGCTCTCCGAGGACCAGCGGAAGATCATCCCGCTGATGGACGGCAAGCGGACGGTGCAGGAGCTGATCGAGGAGAGCGGAATGGTGGAGTTCGACGTGGGGAAGGCCCTCTTCGGGCTGATCCAGGCCGGCTTCGCCCACCCGGTGGGGCGCCGCTCCGTCGTCGAGCAGAAGGAGGTGCCGCAGGCGCGAATCGACGAGCACCGCAACCTGGGGATCGCCTTCTACCGCACGGGGATGTACGACGAGTCCACGCGCGAGTTCAGGCGCGTGGCGGAGCTGCAGCCGGGGAACGTGGACTCGCGCTTCCACCTGGCGCTGATCGGCTTGCGCAAGGGCGACGACCGGATGGCGCTCCGCTTCTTCAAGGAGACCACGGAGATGGCGGGCGCGCGCGCACCCGTGCTGCACGGGATGTCGCTCGCGCTGGAGCGGCTTGGGCGCCTTCCCGATGCGCGCTTCGCATCCGACGAGGCGGCGCGCCTGGCCCCGCAGCGCCCGCAGGTGCAGCTCTCGCGCGCCATCCTCCTGCTCAAGCAGGGGGAGGCGCACGAGGCCGCCGCGGCGTTCGCGCGCTTCCGCGAGGGCTTCACGGGGCCGCGCCTTCCCGCCGCCTACTTCGCCTTCGCCGTCCTCGCCGAGGCCGCATCCGGCCGCGCGGATGCCGCGCTCAAGCTGGGCGAGGAAGGGATCAAGCTGCACGCGCACTCCGCCCCGCTGCACCTGCACCTGGGCGTGGTGCGCGAGCGCCGCGGCGAGTGGGAGCTTGCCGAGGCCATGTACCGCCGCGCCGTCGAGGAAGACGGCGACCTGCCGCAGGCGCACAAGGCCCTCGGCGACGCCCTCTACCGCCGCGGCGCCTACGACGACGCCGCCGAATCGTACGGCCGCGCCCTCCAGATCAACGCCGCCCTCGGCGACGACGTCTACTTCCGCCTCGGCAACATCCACTACAAGAAGATGGAGCGCGCCGAAGCCGTGAAGCTGTGGCGCCGCGCCCTGGAGCTGAACCCGCAGAACACCGTCGTGCGCACCAACCTGGAGCTGGTGGAGAGGGTGCTGGGCTGAGGCGGGGTTGAGCGGGATTGACCTCAGGGTTGACCGTTGAAGCAGCTCGGCGCATTATTGGCAGTAGAACGGAGCGAATAACGTCTCTGCCAGTTTCCGACGGAGGTCCATTCGATGTCCACTGAGCTTCTGGGATCACCTTCCCCGCACCTGCAGTCGCTTGCCGTTCGCGCGGCTGTGCGCGCGGATGCAATGGGGCTCCTGATAGACCGCACAGGACTCTATGGAACGCATCCGGAGGATACAGCCTCCACATTGACCCGAGTACTGGACGTGGCTCGCGACGCGGGAATTGGGCGCGGCCTGATCATGCCCGGACCCTCGGGGGACGAGGCGCGTTGGGAGGGATTCG
>DASVTZ010000085.1 GCA_036387335.1 Longimicrobium sp. | reverse complement strand
CCCTCCCCCAGGCAGTTTTGGGGGAGGGGCCGCGAGGAACGAGCGGGGGAGGGGGCCCGCCTCGCTTCACATCATCACAACCGCCCACGCCGCTCCCGCGCCCCCCAGCGTCACCCGCAGGTTGTCGTCCAGCGGAAGAGGGAGAAACTCCAGCGCCGCCGCCGCCAGCGCCCCCGCCACCGCGGACGCCGGCGCGATCCCGGGCACGGCGAAGCCCACGGCGAGGCACACCACCAGCGCCGCCGCGAACCCCTCCCAGCTCTTCCCCCACGCGGTACGATGCCGCCCGAAGCGCTTTCCCACCAGCGCCGCCGCCGCGTCCCCCAGCCCGTTGTACAGCATCCCCGCCACCGCGATGGGCTTGGGAAAGAGGAGGATCGCCGCCGCGTAGGCCAGCGCCATGTAGGTGCCGCCCGCCAGCCCGCGGCGCTCGTGGGGGCGCAGCATGGTGCGCGTGAGGCGCAGGAAATGGTAGCGCGGCCCGCGCAGCCGCAGCCGCGCCACGTCCACCCCGATCGCGATCACGGCCAGCGCCACCAGTCCCGCGGTCGCGGTGGAGCGCGGAAGGAGCCAGACCAGCACCGGGAGCGCGACCGAGGAGATGTGGAACGCCTTGCGCGCCGCTTCCCGGCGCAGCGATCCGCGCACGGGGCGGGCACGGACTGCGTCGGGTGGGCGCATCGCGAGGGTCGTGGCAGGGGTGTGGAGGCGACGCGGGCGGCCCGGCGGAAGCTATCACCGCGGCGCCGCCGGGGCTACGCGCCAGGGTGCAAAATCCTGTGCCAGCGTAACGATCTTTGCCAGCCGTGTGCATATGCCGGCGTGGCTGGACGTTGACGGTCGAAGCAAACCGCGACACAACTGCTACAAAACGTGCAGGAATTCCACTAGATTGCAGGAGTTTGCCTGCTACAAGGCACCACGGACCATCTGGCCGCTGATTTGCCTTTACCTGGCCGATGGGAGGAAATCCGATGCGAGAAAGAAAACTAGAATCGCTCCGGCGGATGGAGACGGAGGCGGGGCTCATGCGGCCCACCATCGCCTACAACCCGGGGACGATGACCGATCCGCTGCCCGCGGTGGAGCGCGCCATGGCCGCGTTCCGCCGCCGGATTCGCGGCAATCCGCTGGCGGCGTATGCCCAGGCGCGCTCCGTCCTGGACGAGCTGCGCCCGCTGGCCGCCGAGGTCTTCGGCGGCACGGCGGGGGAGTGGGCCCTCGCGGATGGCCACACCGCCACCATCGACCGCCTGGCCGACTCGCTCGCCGGGGTCCTGGTGGGCGCGGCCGTGTACAGCACCGACGGCGAGCACGTGGGCGGCGTGGGCGCCTTCGCGGCGGACCCGCGCTTCAAGCTCGTGCAGGTGAGCCCGGAAGCGATCGTCGACACTCCGGGGCGGCTGTACTTCCTCTCGCACCTCACCTGGGACACGAATCGCGACCTCAGCGCGCAGATCCGCGCGCTGGTGCGCCGGCCGGACTCGCCCATCGTGGTGGTGGACGGCACCCAGGCCCTCGGCCAGATCGAGGTGGACGTGGCGACGCTGGGGTGCCACGCCTACATCGCCAGCGGGCACAAGTGGCTGGGCGGGCCGCACGGCAGCGGGCTCCTCTACCTGCGCCACGACGTGATCGAGGAATGGACCTGCCCGTTCCGCGCCGGCGAGCCGCTCTGCGCGGACCTCCCCATCGGGCGCTGGGAGCCGCGCGGGGGGCAGGACTTCTCGCGCATCGCCGGGCTGGCGGCGGCGGTCCGCGCCTTCCAGTGCCACGCGCAGCCCGGCCGGCCCATCCGCGAGCGCTTCCAGGCCCGGGTGAAGGAGGTGCTCGGCGCGCGGGCCCGCGTCTCCGCGGCATCGGCGGCGGACGGGCGGGTGGTGGCGCTGGAGCTGGTGGGGATGGACGTGTACCCCGTGTACCGCGCCCTCGCCGAGCGCGGCGTCGCGGTGAAGTGCGTCAAGACGAAGGGGAAGACCCTCGCGGGTGAAGGCGTCGAGGTGCTGCGGATCGGCTTCCCCTGGTGGGCGGACGACGCGGACATCGACCGCGCGGTGGAGCTGCTCGGCTCCATCGTGGAGGAGATGGACGAAGTGCCCGCCCTCACGGGGCGCGCGCCGCAGGAGAGGGGGCAGATCCGCGCCGTCTCCACGATTTCAACACGCCGCGCCGTGGAGGCGTTGTGAGCATTATCGTACTTGGGGCGGACGGATACCTGGGGTGGGCGCTGACCTCCCACCTGGCCATGACCGTGAAGGAGCCGATCCTGGCGGTCGACGATCTCAGCAAGCGGCGCCGCGTGGCGGCCTCGGGGCACGAGAGCGCGATCCCGGTGCTCCCCTTCAACGAGCGCATACGCCAGCTTCGCCGCGTCACCGGGCGGCGCGACGTGGCGGGGATCGAGGCGGGGGTGGTGGACTGCGTGGACGAGCTGGTTCGGGGCACCCGCCCGCGCGCCGTGGTGCACCTGGCGCAGATCCCGTCGGCCCCGTTCTCCATGCAGTCGTTCGCCGCCGCGCGGGAGACGCTGGAGAACAACGAGGTGGGGAACCTGGCCGTGCTCT
Source organism: Longimicrobium sp. (assembly GCA_036387335.1). Classification (NCBI taxonomy): domain Bacteria; kingdom Pseudomonadati; phylum Gemmatimonadota; class Longimicrobiia; order Longimicrobiales; family Longimicrobiaceae; genus Longimicrobium; species Longimicrobium sp. The sequence continues at coordinate 3,310 of DASVTZ010000085.1, read as the reverse complement.
TTGCCCTGCGCGACCGCTCGCCGGAGACGCACCTGGTGAAGATGGGGAGCATGGGCGAGTACGCGCAGTGCGGCGTGTCGCTGGGCGAGGGGTACGTGGAGGCGACGCTGGACGGCGAGGAGACCTGCCGCCCCGTCCCCTTTCCGCGCGAAGCGGACGACGTGTACCACATCACCAAGATCAACGACACCAACTTCCTGTCGATGGCGTGCCGCGTGTGGGGCCTCGCCTCCACGGACGTGATGCAGAGCGTGGTGTACGGCGTGTCGACCCCGCTTTCGCGCGAGCATCCGCAGCTGGCCACGCGCTTCGACTGCGACCCCGTGTTCGGATCGGTGCTCAACCGCTTCGTGGCGCAGGCCGTCCGCGGCACGCCGCTCACCGTGCACGCCGGCGGCACCGCCAGCACGGGGCTGATCGCGCTGCAGGACACCATCGCGGCGCTCTCCTACTGGATCGAGCACCCCGCCGCCGCCGGCGAGCACCGGGTGATCAACCAGGCGGTCGAGACGCGCACCACCGTGCTGGAGATCGCGCACCTGGTGCAGCGGCTGGCGGCGGAACGCGGGATCGAGGTGGAGCTGTGCCACAAGCTGGACCCGCGCCACGAGCTGGAGCGTCCCAGCCGCGGCGGGCCCGCGCGCAACCTGCGCCTGCGCCAGACCGGCATCCCGACTCTGAAGCTGGAAGACGGCGTCCGCCAGCTGATGGACGACCTCCTCTCCTGCGGCGAAAGCCTCGCCGGCGCCTCCACCCTGCCGATGGTGGACTGGAAGGCCGGCGCGGCTCACGAGCTCGAGGTGGTGCTGTAGGGCGAAGGCGGTTCAGAAGCAAACTCCCTGAACCGCCAGGGAACCGGTCTCAGAGGGCGGCGGTCGCCGCGTGCTCCGGGAGCTCCGGCTCGCCGTGCCGCCCGGCCGCGCCGAGCGTGCCGCGGATGGCCGCGGCCGAGGTTGAGGCGAGGTAGCTGAACCACTGCGTGATCCCCGCCAGCTTCGCGCCGTCCTCCACCAGCAGGAGGCGGGCGTCGTCCGCGTCCAGGACGTCCACGCACACCGAGAGGCCGAAGAAGGCGATGGCCGAGACCAGCAGCAGCAGCTCGGTGCGCAGGATCAGCGAGCGGAAGCGGATCGCGTAGGCGAGGCCGAGGAGCCCGTAGACGCCGATCACCGCCTTCTCGGAGATCCCCAGGAGCTGTGGGGCGATGGTGTCGTGGAGCATGAACAGGTCGTCGGTCCCCAGCAGCGCGGAGAGCAGCCCTGAAGCCAGCAGGAAGCGGCGGAGCTCCGCGTTCTCGTCGTTCCTCAGGAGGGTGCGCGAGAACAGCGTCACCGCGCATGCGGCGGTCCACAGCGCGATCCCGAAGTACGAGACGGCGCCCAGGTACCACGGCCCCGGGTTGAACACGCCGGGGTCCTTGAGAAGCCGGGCAGCCGGGATCGTCCCACGCACGTGGAGGATTGCGACGCACCCGACGGTCACCGCGGCGAAGGCGAGTCCTGCGGCGAGCACGCGCAGCGCGCCGCGGCGCCGGGCGGATGATACATCGCGGGGAATCATGCTCATGGAAGTTCGGTGGCGGAGGGATGCGGCGGGCGCGGGGGACGTGCTCCCTTTTCGGCGAGCCCCGGGAAACAAAGGGAGGCGGCTGTAACATTGCCAGGAATCGGCACTTCCGCAACGCTGTCGTGCAATTTTCCGCAACGTATGGCGAAGCACCTCCGTCTCGCGCTCCTTCCCGCCGTCGTGTGGGGGTGCGACCTCCCCGCCGCGCGCGGGGAGCAGGCGCGCGCGGCGGCGCAGCCGGCCCCGGCCTACAGGTGCGCCGCGAGCATTGCCCCTGACCAGGCGGCGGCCGGCGCCGAGATCCGGTCCAGCTACGCGGATTGGAAGCGGCGCTACGTCACCCCGCGCGGCGCGGGCGGCCTGCTGCGGGTGACGATGGCGGAGAAGGGGGGCGACCGCACCTCGTCCGAGGCCATCGGCTACGGGATGCTCCTGGCCGCGTACCTCGACGACCGCCCCACCTTCGACGCGCTCTGGGCGTACGCCAAACGCCATCGCAACCCGCGGGGGCTGATGGCGTGGAACGTCTCGCCGCAGGGGCGCGTGCTGGACCCCAACGCCGCCACCGACGGCGACATCGACATGGCGTTCGCCCTGGTTGTGGCCGACGCGCGGTGGAAGGCGTACGGGGCCGACGCGCGGGCGCTCATCCGCAGCCTCCGCACCCACGCCATTGAGTCCGGCACCTACGTGCTGAAGCCGGGCGACGTGTGGGGCGGGAGCAACGTGATGAATCCGTCGTACTTCGCGCCGGCGTACTTCCGGGTGTTCGCGGCGTACACGGGCGACGCGTCGTGGAACCGCGTGATCGACGCCAACTACGCCATCCTGGCGCGCGTCAGCGCCCGGCACTCCCGCGGCACCGGGCTGCAGCCGGAGCTGACGACGATCGGCGGCGACTCCTCCACGGCGCAGGGGAACTTCGAGTTCCACTACGGATACAACGCCACGCGCATCCCGTGGCGCCTGGCCAAAGACGCCGCCTGGAACTGCGACCCGCGCGCGCGCGGGCACCTGGACCAGCTGAACGCCTTCTTCCGGCGCGTGGGCGCGTCCGCCATTCGTGACGGGTACACGCTGCAGGGGCACCCCAACGAGCGCTGGCACACCGCCGCCTTCGTGGGCCCGGCCATGGCGGGCGCCATCGTCGCCCCGGACGCGCGGTTCAGGGCGCAGATGTGGAACGAAACGTTGCGGCTGCGCGGCGAAGGGTACTACCATGACTCGCTTCGACTGCTGTCGCTCCTCTTCGCGAGCGGAAACATGCCCCCGCCGCCCACCCGGCGGTGACTGGCCCGCCGCTTGCTCTTTGCGGTACCTGATGTTTGCGCAGGCAGCGCGGTCGTGGGCCTACCCAGCGCCCCCCGCACGAATTTTCGCCCGCCTCATGCCGGACACTCCATGAATCTCTCTCGTGCGGTTTTTCCGCGGCTCGGCCGCGCGGCGCGTGTGCCCGGGCTCGCCCTGGCCCTGGCGGCTTCCCTGGCGGCGTGCGCCGACGACAACCCCATGGGCGGCCCCGACGTGCAGTGCGACCCGGGGGGCACCGTGAAGGTGGACGGGCAGGACGTGCCCGTGGCGCCGAACGGCTTCTTCACCGCCGGCAACAAGATCTACAGCCTCGCCGACTGCAGCCCGTTCCGCTTCGTGGGCGTGGCCCGCCCGGCGCTCAGCTACTCCTCCTCGGGCGACCGCCTGGGGATCGACTCGGCGGCCGCGGCGGACTTCGCGCGCATCCGGGGAT
>DASVTZ010000084.1 GCA_036387335.1 Longimicrobium sp. | reverse complement strand
CCCACCGCCGAACGGAGTTCTCCATGAAACGAGCTCTCGCCGCAAGCGCAGGATTGCTGCTCACTACGGGCTGCTTCCGCGCCAGCGTCCCGCCGCCGCCCCCCGCGCCGCCGCCGCCGCCCGTGCTGATGGAACCGCCGCCGCCCATGGCGCCGCCGCTGCCGATGACGACTATGTCAAGGACGCCGGACGCGAACACGGAAGCGTACGCGGTGATCAGCGAGAACGCCTTCCGCGCGGTGGAGCACGAGCCGCTCTCCACCTTCTCGGCGGACGTGGACCGTGCATCGTACGCCAACGTGCGGCGCTTCCTGATGGAGGGACGCCGTCCGCCCAGGGATGCGGTGCGCATCGAGGAGATGATCAACTACTTCCCCTACGCGCCGCCGGCCCAGCGAGGCGACGGCCCCATCGCCGTCGTCACCGAGGTGGCGGATGCGCCCTGGCGCGCGGGGCACCGGCTGCTGCGCATCGGCCTCTCGACGCCGCCCGTGGATCTGCGCAGCGCGCCCGCGGCGAACCTGGTCTTCCTCATCGACGTCTCGGGCTCCATGAATGGACCCGACCGCCTTCCGCTGGTGCAGCGCTCCCTGCGGTTGCTGGTGAACCAGCTTCGCGAGGACGACCGCGTGGCGATCGTGGTGTACGCGGGCGCGGCCGGCCTCGTGCTCCCCTCCACGCGCGGCAGCGACCGGCGCACCATACTGGACGCCATCGAGCGGCTGGAGGCGGGCGGCTCCACGGCGGGCGGCGCGGGGCTGCGGCTGGCGTACGAGGTCGCACGCAGCAACTTCATTCGTGGCGGCAACAACCGCGTGATCCTGGCTACGGACGGCGACTTCAACGTCGGCGAATCGAGCGACGCGGCGATGGTGCAGTTGATCGAGGAGAAGCGGCGCGAGGGGACGTTCCTGACCGTGCTGGGCTTCGGCCGGGGCAACCTCAAGGACAGCAAGATGGAGCAGCTCGCCGACCGCGGAAACGGCAACTACGCGTACATCGACAACCTGCTGGAGGCGCGCAAGGTCCTGGTGAGCGAGATGGGCGGCACGCTGCTGACCGTGGCCAAGGACGTGAAGCTGCAGGTGGAGTTCAACCCGGCGCGGGTGAGGGCGTACCGGCTGATCGGCTACGAGAACCGGCTGCTGGCCAATCAGGACTTCAACGACGACACCAAGGATGCCGGCGAGATGGGCGCCGGGCACACGGTGACCGCGCTCTACGAGATCATCCCCGTAGGCGTACGCTCCGACGCGGTCGTCCGCGGCGTGGACTCGCTGCGCTACCGTACCACCGCGCCGGCGCCTGCACCCACGGGCAGCGGCGAGCTGGCCTTCGTCAAGGTGCGCTACAAGCTCCCCGACGGCGACACGAGCCGCCTGCTGGAGCACCCCGTGCGCGATACGCGCGCCGCCCCCTCGGCCGACTTCACCTTCGCCACGGCGGTCGCGGGGTTCGGCATGCTGCTGCGCGAGTCGGAGCACCGCGGCACGCTGACGCTCGACCAGGTGGTGCGCCTCGCCGAGGGCTCGCGCGGCGCCGACCCGGAAGGCTACCGCGGCGAGTTCGTGCGCCTCGCCCGCCTATTCGGCGAGATGCGGCCTGAGCGTGCCGGCACGGACCGCTGAGGCATGAAACAGCGGGCCTCACGCGGAGACGCGGAGACACGGAGGAAAGGAACAGCGGAGGTTCCACGCGAATGCATGCAATCGCCCCCTCCCCCAGGTAGTTTTTGGGGGGAGGGGGCGGGGAGGGTCCCTACCGCAACAGCTTCTTCGGGGGCACGCCCAGCAGGAAGTGGAGCTCGCGACGCATCCGGCGGGCCCAGGCTTCTTCGTTGTGCGCGCCGCCCATCTCCACCACGTAGAGGAGGTCGGAGCCGCGGCGGTAGCCCTTTTTCGTGAGGAGCTCCTTGAGCTGGCGCACATCGGTGAGCTCCTGCTTGCCCTCCTGCGTGCCCACGTCCACGTACACGCGGCCGGGGACGAAGGGGGCCTTCTCCACGAACTCGTAGATCCTGCGCCCGCCGTACCACAGGGCGGGGCTCATGACGCCGCAGAAGCCAAAGGTGTCGTGGTTCCGGAAAAAGCCGTACAGGGAGATCAGCCCGCCCATGGAGGAGCCGGCGATCCCCGTGCTGCGGCGGTCGGTGCGGGTGCGGAAGTCGGCGTCGATGATGGGCTTCACCGTCTGCACGATGAAGTCCAGGTACAGGTCGCCGCGGCCGCCCTTGTTGTGCTTCGCGTCAGGCCAGGGGGAGTACTCGTCCAGCCGCGCGTCGCCGAGGTTGAGGAGCCCCACGACGATCGCCTCCAGCCCGTCCTCGCTGGCCGCCTCCAGCGTCTGGTCCACCTCCCACTCGGCCCCGAACGACGTCGCCCGGTCGAAGAGGTTCTGCCCGTCGTGCATATAGAGCACGGGGTAGCGGCGCTCCGTGTCCGTGCCGTACGAGGGCGGAAGGTACACCAGCACGTCGCGCCGGTTGTCGAGCTGGGGGCTGTAGAGCCCCTCCAGCTTCTTCACCGTCCCCACGACGGTGTGCTCCGCCCCATCGTCCTGCGAGGGGTAGTTCTGCCACTCCCGCGCAACGGCGGCGGCTTCTTCGGGCATCAGTGTTTCCGTGCTCAATCGTCCTCTCCGTCGTCATCTGGTCGGGCGGGTGGGGACCGCCCTTCACGAACCGTTCCGGCTTCAAACCACGAGCGGCCGAATATACGCCTGTTCCCCCACGGCGGCTACACGCGCAGAGAATCGGTGAGCATAGAGCGAGCGTGTAGCGGATTGACCCAGGCGCCTGAATGGATTTTCATTCGCCTGTACACCACGAACCGTGGGAGGAAATCATGCGACGCGTAACAGGCACCGAGCACGAGAAGACGTTGGACGGGAACGTGGAGTAATCCCGTGTTACATCCCTCGGCGATTGAGCAGCGTCGGCCACGGTGCAATAGCTAGCGCTTGACGAGTTCTGTGCAAACGCGCAGGATCCACGCGCCCTCGGGTCACACTCAATGGAGAGATCGCGAAGTGGCGAGTAGGGAAGGCTGCCCCTGTCCGTCAGTCCCCGCCACCTCCAGACGACTTACGACCGGCGGGTGCGCCACGGCAAAGGGCGCTGATGTTATGGAACATCACCTAGGACTCCACCCGCAGAATACCGTACGTGGTCACCCACTTTTCTCTGCGGAAGCGGTAGATTGCCCCGCCTCCTTTACCTAGCCTGATACCACAAAAACGTTGACACGCCGACAGGGGCGGCGCATGTATATGCGGAGCGTATTATGTTCCTGAAACGAGAGTAGAAGATGACAATCCTTCATGGGTCCTTCGCGCGTCGCGTAACGCTTTCATCACTCCTCCTGTTCAGCGCAGGGTGCTCCCGAGAGTCCGTTCCGCCTCACGTAGAGGTCCACGACACCGGCGACCATTGGTCGGTCGCTGAAGAACGGAGTCTTGCGGCCGCGCTCGGGTCCATCGCGGCAGAGGTCAACGCTGATATCATCGTAGTCACAGCTGACTCCGTTCCGGCGTGGCACCTCCCTGTGGCAGCCGCCAAGGCGCGTGAGGCGGTTCTGCCTCCGGGTCTGGGCTGGTGGAAGAAGTTTTGGGCTACTGAGCCGGAAAATGATGTGGTGTTCTTCGTGACCCGCAACCCAGCCTTAGTTCAAATGCGTTTCGGGAACGCGTTGGGATTGCAGGCGCAATACGCCGAACTGGACGTTGGCGCCGGGTACTCAACCATCCAGAGCCGAGCAGGCCACGGGAGTGTGCCTGAGCTGGTTGCTGCCGTCGGAATACTGCGGCGGCTCTGGACACCTCGAGAGGATATTCCACGCTGGCGGCGCTGGTTCCTTGACTTTGCCCGTACGGAGGTACAGCAGATCGTCAGCCTTGTAGACTATCCCGACCTCGAGAAGTGGAACCGATTCACAGGCGTGGTCGCCCGCTGGTTCGCCGTTTCTGCAGCCCGCAGTACGACATCGGCTCCCCTGTGGCTGTGCTTCCTCTTCCTCTGCGGGTGGATCATCGAACAAATTCTGACCGCCGGGGGCGCCAGGTTGGGAGCATCAATAGGCAGGCTGCGCGGCGGCGGCATGAAAGAAGGATTCTGGCAGAGCGCGGGCCGGGTTGGCGGATTAGTGTGCTTCACCGTGTTCTTCGCCGTCCCAGGGTTAGAACTTTTGCTGTTAGCGTTTTCCGGACGGACGGAGGACAAGCTTGCAATCGAAGCGCTTACTGGGTCTGTCAGCTTGGCGCAGATGTCGCCGCTCACGGGTACATTCTCGTTCTGGGCGGTCGTTGGGCTCTCACTGCTGGTCTTCGTTTGCACTACGGTCGATGCGCTGATCGGAAAGCACGGGATCGCGGCGTACGCGCTTTATGATCCGGACGACCAGCGACTTCTTTATAGATCGCTCTCACCCGCCGCCCAAGGCGAACTTAAATTCACGTTCGAGGCCTTGCACGCAGCTACTGAACAGAGTCTGGATGAGCGGAACTTCGAAGTGGCGCCCTATTCCACCCTTCGCGACGGCCTAATCGCTGCAGGCTGGGCGCAGAGCCTTCGCATGTTTCTCATGCTCTGTATCTTCCCGGCATATCTCGCCGCGTGGTTCGTGCTCAGTACCGTGTGGAGGGCCATAACCGCCATCATTCGACTCCCCAAGCTCAAGCGGCACTTTGAGGAGACTGAACGCATCGTGGCTACGCTCAAAACGGATCGAGAGCGACGCGCCGCCGAGGTTCTTCAAGCTGCTCTAACGGTGCAGGGCTAGTCCAGCCACGCCCCGCGTATGATCCCGTACCGGTCCCGGAGTAAATGGTTCAGAACTGGCACAGGCTGGACGCGAATCATTGCTCGTCGGGGTGAGTGACAGGCGCAGGAGTACTGGTGGAAGCGGGGGAGCATGCCGCCCGTGCAAGGAGCTGACAACGGGCTACTCCTATCGATCTTGCACGCTCAGATTCTCGTAGTGTTAGTTAGCCGATTGCTCACTAGGAACGATGGCTGGAAAGAGTCAAGGCCCTCTGCTGGAGCTCCTTGGTTCCCTAGGAAAGCGGCGCGGCCCATGGGAGCTGCGCCGCTCTTCGTACTCCGGATTCGCTTCTTTGAGACCTTGCCGGTCAGTCCGCCGCCGCAGCCTCCGGCCTGCGCGCGACCGGCGGATGCACGCGGGCGGCGGCGCTCTTCTTCCGGAACAACCCCGTGAAGTCGTCCAGCATCGAGTACACCACCGGCACCACGAACAGCGTCAGAACGGTGGAGGTGATGAGGCCGCCGATGACGGCGCGGCCCATGGGGGCGCGCTGCTCTGCGCCCTCGCCCAGGGCCAGGGCGAGCGGCACCATGCCAAAGATCATCGCCACCGTCGTCATGATGATGGGGCGCAGGCGGATGCGCGCGGCCGAGAGCAGGGCCTCGCGCCGCTCCATCCCCTCCTCGCGCTGCTGGTTGGCGAAGTCCACCAGCAGGATGCCGTTCTTGGTCACCAGCCCCATCAGCATGATGATGCCGATCATGGTGAAGACGTTGAGGTTCCCCCCGGTGAGGAGGAGCGCCAGCGCCACCCCGATGAACGAGAGCGGCAGCGCGAGCATGATGGCCAGCGGCTGCAGGAAGGAGCCGAAGAGCGAGGCCAGGATCAGGTAGATGAAGATCACCGCCATCCCCAGCGCCGCCAGCACGAAGCCCTTGGTCTCGTCCAGGCTCTGCGCGTCGCCGCGGAAGACGGCGCGGTAGCCGCTGGGGAGCCCCGCGTTGGCGATGGCCTCCCTGGCCGCCGCCGCCACGTCGCCCGTGCCGTAGCCGGGAACGACGCCGGCGGAGAGCGAGATCTGCCGCTCCAGTGACGAGCGCTCGATCTGCTGCGGCCCCACGCCCGGCCGCACCGTGGCGACCTGCGAGAGCGGGATCATCGCGGGACGGCCGGTGCCGGGGTCCACGTTGCTGCTGGGCACCACGATGTTCGCCACGTCGCCCGCCGAGGTGCGCACCGAGTCCGGGTAGACGACCACCACGTCGTGCGTGTAGCCCTGCTCGTCTTCCCAGGTGGTGGCGCGCTGGCCGGTGAAGAGCGGCTGCAGCGTCGACGCGATGGAGCCGATCCCCACCCCAGCCGCCCACGCCTGCTCGCGGTCCACGTCCACATCCAGCTGCGGGATCTCGCCTTCCTCGGACGAGGTGGGCTCGGCCACGCCGGGGACGGAGCCGAGGACCTCCATCACCTGCTCGGCGGCCAGCTTCAGGCGCTCCTGCTCCGGGCCCTGCACGTTCACCTGGATCGGCTGGCGGAAGCCGCCGAAGATGGTGGGCGTGCCCGTGATGTTGGCGCGCACCCCCGGAATGCCGCGCAGCATCCCGCGAAGCTGCTCCTGGATCTCCTGCTGCGTGCGCGAACGCTCTCCCTTGGCCTTCAGCTTCACGAAGACGCGCCCGCTGTTGGGCGAGCCGCGGAAGCCGCCGCCGATGGACATGTAGGTGAACTCCACCTCCGGCTGCTTGCGGAGGAGGCGCGCCACCGTGTGCCCCTTGTCGACCGTGTACTCCAGCCGCGACCCCGGCGCCACGCGGAAGTTGACGTTGAACTCGCCGCCGTCAAAGTCGGGCACCCAGGTAAAGCCCAGGGTGGGGATGATGAGCATCGACCCCACGATGGAGGCCGCCGCCACGGCCACCACCGTCTTCCGGTGGTCCAGGCCCCACGCAAGCCAGCGCGGGTAGCGGTCCGCCACGCGCTCGAACCAGTCGTTGAAGCGCCGCGCGCCGCGCTGGATGAAGTTGCCGCGCCGCCCCTTGTTCTCCACCTCCGGATCGGGCCACACGCTGGAGAGCATGGGGTCAAGCGTAAAGGAGACGAAGAGCGACACCATCACCGCGAACGCCACCACCACGCCGAACTGGAAGAAGATCAGCCCGATCTGCCCGCCCATGAAGGCCACGGGGATGAACACCGCGACCACCGCCAGCGTGGTGGAGAAGACGGCGAGCCCGATCTCGCTCGTCCCCTCGCGCGCCGCCTGGTGATGGTCCTTACCCATCTCCACGTGGCGCACGATGTTCTCGCGCACCACGATGGCGTCGTCGATCAGGAGGCCGATGGCGAGCGAGAGCGCCAGCAGCGTCATGGTGTTCATGGTGAAGCCGAACATCCACATCCCGAAGTACGCCGAGATGATGGAGATGGGCAGCGCCAGACCCGTGATGATGGTGGAGCGCCAGGAGTTGAGGAATAGGTAGATGATGGCGATGCAGAGGATGGCGCCCAGGATCAGCTCGTGCTGCACCGACTCCAGCGAGGCGCGGATGCGGCGCGAGTCGTCGCTCACCACCGTCATCTTGACGTCGCTGGGAAGCTGGCGCTGGAGTTGGTCGATCTGCTCGCGCACCCTCTCGGCCACGTCAACCGTGTTGGTGCCGCTCACCTTGAGGATCTCAACCGAGAGCGCGCGGCCTTCGTTGAGGAACGACGCGCTGCGCGCCTCGGCGGTGCCGTCCACCACGCCCCCCACGTCGCCCAGCCGCACCGGCACGCCGTCGCGCACGGCGACGGTGATGTCGCGGAAGGTGCGCGGGTCCTCCACGCGGCCGGTGATGCGCACCAGCCGCTCCTGGTCGCCGCGGCGCACTCGGCCGGCGGGGACCTCCTGGTTCTCGCGCTGCAGCGCCTGCACCACCTGCGGCGGCGCGATGCCGTACGAGCTCATCGCCGCCGGGTCCAGCTGCACGCGGATCTGCCGGTCCGTGCCGCCCACCAGGTTCACGCCGCCGACGCCCGGGATCGACTCCAGGCGGGTGGAGATCACCTCGTCCGCCAAGTCGGTGAGCTCGCGCATGGGACGGTCCGCGCTCTGGACCGCGATCGACATGATGGGCCGCTCGTTGGGGTCGAAGCGGATGATGACGGGGTCCTGGATGTCCTCGGGGAGCTGCCGGCGGATGCGCGCCACCTTGGACTGCACCTCCTGCTGCGCCGCCATCACGTCCACGCCCAGCTGGAGCTGCACGCGCACCAGCGAGCTCCCCTCGGCCGATGTGGAGGTGATCTCCTGGATCCCCTGCACGGTGTTCAGCGCCTCTTCGATGGGGCGCGTCACCTCGCGCTCCATCACCCCCGGCGACGCGCCGGGATACGAGGTCTGCGCCACCACCACGGGGTAGGTGATGTCCGGGTATTCGTCGATGGCCAGGCGCTGGTAGCCGATGATGCCGAGCACCACCAGCGTCACCATCATCATGGTGGCGAATACCGGCCGCCGGATCGATACGTCGGAAAGGAACATCGTCGTCTCCCCCTCAGCGCCCGCCGCGGGGCCGGCCCTCGCCGGCCATCCGCACCTTCATCCCCTTCCCCAGCACCCCCACGTTGCCGACGACGACCTTGTCGCCCTCGCTGAGCCCGCTCACCTGCACCAGCCCCTGCGCCTCGTCGGCCAGCCCCGGCGTGACCTCGGCCACGTCGATCTTGCCGTCCACCACGCGGTAGACGAAGGGCTTGCCGCCCTCGCGCGCCTCGCGGATGGCCGCGGCGGGGAGCACCATGGCGTCCTCCACCACGCGCGACACGATGCGCCCGCTGGCGAAGGTGCCCACCTTGAGCGCCCCGTCCGGGTTGGGGATCTGCACGTACACCGTCACCGCGCGCGAGCCGGGATCGACGGACGGCCCCACGCGCGCCACGCGGCCCGTGAACTGGCGCGCGTCGGCGGTGAAGCGCACGGACTGTCCCGCCCGCACCCCGGCCGCACTGCGCTCCGGGACGGCGGCGGCCAGCTCCAGCACGTCGCCGCGCACGATGGTGAAGAGCGCCGCGCCGCGGGAAACGTGCTCGCCGGGGTTGGCGGTGCGCTTCTCGATGATGCCGCTGGTGGGCGCCAGCACGCGCGTGTCGCCCACCTCGTTGCGGGTGGTGCCCAGCCGCGCGGCGGCGGCGGCCACGCGTGCGCGGGCGCCGGCCACCGCCTGCTCCGCCACACGCACGTCGCGCTCGGGCACGGCGCCCTGGCGGTACAGCTCCTTCGACTGGTCCAGGTTCCACTGCGCGGTGCTCAGCTCGCTGCGCGCGGCGGCGACGTCGGCGCCGGCGCTGCGGGCCGAGCCGGCCTGCTCGCTCGCCTCGAAGCGCGCCAGCATCTGCCCCCGCCGCACCGGCTCGCCTTCGCGCACGTAGACGCCCGTGAGGTCGCCCTCCAGCCGCGAGCGCACCTCGGCCCGCTCCAGCGGCTGCAGGTTGCCGGTCACGGGGATGGCGTCCTCGATGGGCGTGCGCCGCGGCGAGGCGACGTCGGTTGCGGCGAGCGTCACGCTGGGGCCGCCGCCCCCGGGCCCTCCGGCGCCTCCGCCCTTGCCGGCCTCGCGGGCGCCGGCGTCGCTGGAGCAGCCGGCGGCCAGCAGCGCGGCGGCGAGCACGAGGGAGGAGCGAACTGTATGCATCATCGACCGGCTCATCATGGGTTGGGTGCGGAAAGCGCCGCGCCGGGGAAGGGAACCGGCCGGCCCAGCGCGCGGGCCACCCCGGCGGCCGCCAGGTAAAGCTGGTGCGCGGCGCGTGCCTCGTTGGTGCGCGCCGTCAGCAGCGCGAGCTGCGCGTCGGAAATCTCGAGCTGCGTCCCCAGCCCGCGGGCGTAGCGCAGCGTGGCGAGCCGGAACGCCTCCTCGGCCTCCGTCACCGTCTGGCGGCCCGCCTCAAAGGTCGCGCGGGCGGTGGCCAGCTCGGTGCGCGCCCGTCCCGCCTCCACCAGCGCGGCCTCGCGCGTCTGCTGCGCCTGCACCTCGGCGATCTGCGCCTGCGCGCGCGCCTGGCGCACGTCGGACCGCGTGCGGAAGCCGTCGAACACGGGCCAGCTCAGCGTCAGCCCCATCGACCGGTCGCTGAACCAGCCGCCGTTCTGCTGCGTGCACACCCGCCCCTCGGCCGACCCTGCCGGGCAGTCGATCGTCTCCAGCGCGCCACCCCGGAGCGGCGGCTGAAAGGTGGAGGGAAAGGCCTGGTAGCCGCTGAGCAGATTTAGTTGCACGGTGGGCAGGTAGCCGGACGACGCGGCACGCGCCGTGGCGCGCCCCGCCTCCACCCGCAGCCGCGCGGCGCGCATGGCCGGCAGCTCCGTGAGCCACGCGCTGTCCGCCGCCGATGCGTCGCGACCCACCGCGTCGGCCAGCGCGCGCGCCATGTCCGCGGTGAGCGGCGTCACCAGGCGCACCGGCTGGTCCTGCGGAATGTCGGTGAGTCGGCGCAGCTCCAGCAGCGCCAGCTCGCGATTCCCGCGGGCCTGGATGGCGAGCGGCTCCAGGTTCGCGCGCTCCACCCGCGCGCGCAGCACGTCGTAGCGCGCCGCCCGCCCCGAGCGCTCGAACTGCTCCACCTGCCGCAGCCGCGCATCGGCAAGCACGAGGTTGCTGTCCTGGATCGCCACCAGCCGGTCGCCCAGCAGGCCGGAGAGATACGCCGCCAGCACCTGCAGCGACACGTCGGCGCGGGCGGTCTCCACCTCGGCGCCCGCCGCTTCACGCAGGCGGTTGGCGGCGCGCTGGCCCTGCGTGGCCCGCCCGCCCTGGTAGAGCGGCACGGCCAGGTTCAGGTTGGCGCCGTAGCTGTTGGGCTGGTTGAAGATCTGCCCCACCGCCTGCGCGCGCGCGTTCTCGTAGACGTGGTTGAACGTCGTGTTGAGGCGCAGCTGCGGATACCGCCCCGCCCCCGCCGCCCCCGCCGCCGCGGTGGCCGCGTTCAGGCGCTGGGTGGCGAGCTGCACCTCGTCGCCCGCCTGGGCGCGCTGCACGGCATCGGGAAGGGAAAGCGAGAGCGTGTCCTGCGCGGCGGCCGGCGCCGCGCAGGCTATGAGTGCCAGCGCGGCCATGCGCGCGGCGAACCGGGGTCGGTGCATCGTCCCTTCTTTTACGACGTGCCAGGCGGTGCGGCGGAGCTTCCCGCGTCGCACTGCTCGAACGTTCTGCGTGGTGTGAGGTGCTAATTTACCCGCACTTTCGGGCACGGACAAGCGCGCCGGCGGGTGCCGGGGGTGGATACAGCCGGCGCGTGCGAACCGTTGGGTGGAACCGCAACTGCGGACCTCACACAGAGCCACAGAGGTCGACGGAAAGATGGGAAGAACTGCTCCGTGCCTCACCGGCGCACCGGGACGATGCGGGCGGTCTTGATGTAGTCCAGCCGTGGGAACTCGCGTTTCAGATACTCGTTGCCCTCGCTGACGATGCGGCGCTGGTCGGGGCCGCCGCGTCCCATCGGGGGGCCTTCGCCGTAGCCGGCATAGAGGCTGTCCACCACCTCCATCCCCTCCACCACCCGACCGATGGGCGTGAATCCCTGCCGGTCGAGGGAGCGGTTGTCCCTGTAGTTGATGAAGAGCTGCGTGCTGCGCGCGTCGGGGCCCGCGGTGGCGAATGTCACGGTGCCGCGCTCGTTGCCGTGCAGCACCTGCTCGTCGCGGATGAGGCGCTCGCTCCACACCGCGGAAACCGCGGGATCGCCGCTGATCCCGAACTGGACCATGAACCCGCTGACCACGCGAAAGAAGCGGTTCTCGTCGTAGAACCCGTTGCGCACCAGGTAGTGGAACCGGTCGGCGCCCGCGGGCGACCAGCTCCGCTGCGCCTCCACCACGAATGGCCCGCGGCTCGTCTCGAAGCGCACGCGAAACACCTCGGGTGCCGGGCCCTCCACATGCGCCGTACGCAGGAGCGCCGGCGTCCTGGCGCACCCGGCGGCAGCCATCAGCAGCATCAGCCCGATCCAAGTCCCGCGAACGCCTCTGTGAAGCATGATCCCGATCTCCGGGGTTGTATGGACGAGCCCGCGGCTCGGAGTGATCCGGCGGTGCGCCCCGGCTCCCGCCGCAATCCTCGTGCTCCCGGCTGGCGTGTTGACGGCCCCGGCGGCGCAGGCGAGCTTTCCCGCCCCCTCTTTGCGGCAACTTCCGGCGGCGATTCACACCATGCACGACGAGCTCATCCGGCAGATCGAGGAAGCGACCGACGACGCCTACCAGGTCGTGGGCCAACTCGGCGCGGACGAGGCTCGCCCCTGCTTCCTCGCCCGCGAGCGCGAGACCGGCACCCTGGCCGCTCTCTCGCTGACCGGCGACGAGCTGCGCATCCTTTCCCGCCTGGACGCCGCCGTCCCCGCCGGCGGAAGCAGCTGCGCCGGGTGCCACGCCCCGCTCGACGTGTGGACCGACGCCTGCCCCTCGTGCGGCGCCCGCATCGCCGGCGACGACTTCCCCGACACCTCCGAAGCCCGCACGGTGCTCCTGGCAGAGGTGCGCAGCGCCAGCGAAGGCGAGTACGACGTCCTCGGCGCGATGGATGGCGCCGCCGGCACCGTCTACTTCGCCCGCGAGCTGGACGGCGGCCGCCTCGTCGCCCTCGCCCTGCACGCCGAGGACGAGGAAGACGACGCCTGCTCCCTGACCCCCACCTGGCTCGCCCCCTCCACCGCCGCCCCGACTCCACGCGCTGCCCACATCTCCGCCGAGCCTGCCGCTGGCTTGCCCGCGGCTGCCCCGGCCCTCCCGCTCCCCGACCCCGCGCCGCGCCCCAACTGGCTCAAGCGCCTCCTCGTTATTGCGGGCATCGTCGCCATCCTCCTCATCGTCCTGGCCTACGTGAAGAGCGCCCCATCAAACACGGAACCGGCCGAGACGCCCGCGCCCTCCGCCGCCACACCCTAACCCGCCCGTCCACAACGATACATCACCCCTGCAGCCAGCGTCGACGCTTCGCAAGCCACGGGCGGCCACGCGGGGCCGCCCCTACGACATCTGTGCGCACCGCAGAAGGTGGAGGCAGGGCAGGGGGCGGGCAGACACGCAGGTCTGCCCCTACGGCATCCGTTTAATGGGGCAGGAGGCGGTGTAGCGGCGAGCACGGGCGCGATAAATCGCGCCCCTACCGAGTCTGCGCAACGCATGGAGTTCTCCCCCTCACCCGCCCTGCGCCCCCGCAGGCGGGGGAGGGGGCCGGGGGGAGGGGGCCTTCGATGCCCTCGATCCGGGGTATCTCCTTCTGTACCCCTCACGCCCACCTCCGCTACCAATCACCACGATGGACACGCCCGCCAAGGTGCTCGGCCAGACCGTGCGCTCGGCATCCGAGATCAACAGCGAGCTGCGCCGCGAGTTCGACCGGGCGCTGTACGCGCATTACGGCACGCAGTCGCGCCCCGATCCCGTCCTCGCCACGCTCTTCCACACGCTCTCGGTGCAGATCGCGCGCGTGTACGACGAGGCGGAGAGCGTCTTCCCCGCGACGGTGCTGGACGACCTGGTGGGGGTGCTGGGGATGCCGCCGCGCCTCGCCCACCCGGCGCAGACGGTCGTCCACTTCACGCGCATCGAGCAGCGCGAGCGGATTACGCCGGGGACGGAGCTGTTCGGCGCCACGCGCACCGGCGAGCAGGTCGGCTTCGCGCCGGACGAGTCGATCGAGATCGCGCCCACGCAACTCGTCTTCGCTGCCGTGTTCGAGGACGGACGCCTCCACGCCGTCCCCGGCGCGCGCGTACCGGACGGTCCGCCCGTGCCGCCGGGGAGCACCTCGCTCGCCGCCTGGGAGAGCCTGCCCGCGCTCTACCTCGCCCTCCGCGCCGATGCGCGGCACCTGGGCGGGATGGGCCTGTACGTCGACACCTCTGCGGACAGCCCCGCCGTCGCCGCGGCGCTGGCGCGGAGCCCGTGGCAGATCCTGAATGAAGCAGGGTGCGTGTGGGAGGAGGGGATGCTGCGCGGACGCCCAACGCGAGGAGGGGTGCAGCGCCTGTCGTGGCTCGACGATCCCGCGCCCGACGACGCTCCGGACGACGCCCTGTCGCGCGTGCTGCGCCTGGACGACGGCGTGTACGGCAGCCAAGTCTGGATCTTCCCCCACATCCCGCCCAAACGCCGCGCGCTCTGCACCATGCCCGCCGGGATGGACGACGCCGCGCGCCGCCTCCTCCCCGAAGGCCACGCGGACGCGCTCGACGAGCCGCTGGCGTGGGTGCGCGTGCCTCTGCCGGCCGGCGTCGAGGGAGTGGCGGACGCGGTGCAGCGCGTGGTCGTCAACTGCGTCACCGCATCCAACGTGGAGGGGTGGAACGAGCAGGTCCTCTTCGACCGCGCCGGCCGCGTGGTCACGCTCGCCCCCGAGGGCCACGCCGACCGCCACGTCATGGGCATCCTCAGCGTCATCGGCGAGGCGGGGACGCCGTACGCGGAGGAGTCCGAAGTGACGGCGCCGCTCACGCATGGGCGCTACCGTTACCGCGCGGGCGAGCTGGAGTTCAGGCCTGCGCGCGGTCCTACGGGGCGCGTGGATGGCTACGCGATGGCCCGCCTCCTCTTCTGCGATGCGGACCGCGCCAATGGGATGGAGGGCGGTGACCTGCGACGCATCGGCTCGTCGCTCTCGAACGCCACGGCACAGGTGACCAACCTGACGGTCACGCGCGGAGGGTGCGCGCCACCGCCGTTCGCCCCCGCCCGCACCCGCTTCGCCGAGCTCCTGCGCACCCGCGAGCGCGTGGTGACCGCGGCGGACGTGGAGGTGGCGACGCGCGCCTTCGAGCCGCGCGTGCGCTCCGTCCGCGTCGAGGGCGGCTCCGAGCTGCACGACGGCGCTCTCCGCCGCGTCGAAGTTGTCACCGCCTTCGTGGACCCCGCCGACTTCGCGGACCCCGAAGCCGAGGTGATCCGCCTGCGGGGCCAGCTCCAGCGACACCTGCAGGATCGCGCCATCCTGGGCCAGCAGCTGCGCGTCGCCGTAGAGCTCGGCTGGGGCGACCGATGAGCGTGATGCCGGACCTCTGCCGCCCCCGTCGCGGCATCCGCCAGCGGGTGGACGCGGCGGTCGCATCGCTCCTCCACCTAAGCGTCGATGCGGAGCGCATCGTGGTGGAGAGCGCCGGCCCCGGCTGGGCGGCCGGGGTGGTAGCGCGCCAGGACCCCGCGCCCGGAACCTCCATCACCGCCCGCACGCGCGTGGTGCTGGCGGTCGGCGGCGCGGGCGCGCTGGACACCCTGCCATTCCCGCTGCGCGACGCCCACGATGACGAGCTGCGCACGGATCGCCTCCTCGCCCTCACGGACAACCCGGTCCTCAAGCTGGGGATATTCATCCGCCGCGCGGGCGGCTTCCTGGCGCTGCGCCGCGACGACCCCGTGGCCGCGCTGCGCTGGATCGAGGAGATCTTTGGCCTCTCCGCCGCCCCCTGGCCGCGCGCCCTCTGGTACTCCATCGCGCGCCTCCTTCCCACGCTCCACCGCGTCGCCGGCCGCCCTGAGGCCGTCCCGCTCGCCCTCGCCGTGGTCTTCGACCTCCCCGCCGCCGCCGTCCGGATCGTCAGCGCCCCCGCGGAGCAGCGCATCGGCGCCGTAACCCGCCTCGGTGGTGAGAACGCACGCCTAGGAGTCGACACGGTCCTCGACGGCCCCATGCCGGATGATTCCGCCCTCGAAATACGCATCGGCCCGATCCCGCTCGCGGCCTACCTGGAGCACACCAAGCCCTCCCGCCGCGCGCAGCGTGATGCGCTCTACCGCCTCGTCCTCCCAACGCACCTGTCTCACGTGGAAGAGCGCTGGACGGTGGGAGACCCGCGCACCGGCTCTCGTCTGGGAGAAGGCGACGAACCGCCCATCCTCGGCGTCAACTGCTATCTCGGCACGTGATTGGGTCACTCAGCACTTAGCACTCAGGACTTAGCACTTCCATCCGAAGCGCCCCCAATCCGCCACCCCACAAACCAATTTTCCCCGGAACCGCCCGACATGCGGATCCGGGGTATCTCGTTATGTAGGCCCTCCACACCGGGGGGACGACATGAGACGCGACGGGGGTGAGCGTGCGCGATGGGCTGAAGTCGGTCAACTGGACCACGGGGATGCTGCTGACCCCCGATCACTTCCGGCGGCAGGACGAGTTCGTGGAGGGCTCCTTCGGGTGGCTCCTCCGCTACTGCACGCCGGGGAGCGGGCTGGTGGGGGGCGGCGTGCGCGTGGACGGCGCGCACCGCGTCCTGGGCACCTGCGACCCGCACGTGGAGGTCAGCGACGACGGAGCCACCGTGCGCGTGTCCGTGGTGCAGGCGCGCGGGATCACGCCGGACGGCGAGCCGGTGGAGGTGGACCGCGGCAGCGTGGTGAGCGGCGACTTCGCGCGCGGCGAGCTCGCGGGCGCCACCGAGCTCCTGGTCTACCTCCACGTCACCGGCGAGCGCGAGGCGGACCCGGAGAGCATCGGGCGCGATGCGGCCAACCCCAACCAGCCCGCCGCCCGCCGCCCCCGCCTCCAGCTCCTCCTGGGAGCCGAGGCGGACGAGGCGGTCAGCTCCCTCGTCGTGGGGCGCATCCGCCGCGCGGCCGAGACGCTGCACTTCGAGGTGGACGGCGCCTTCATCCCCGCGTGCGTCAGCGTGTCGGCGCACTCCGCGCTGCATTCGGCGTGGGCGCGCATCCACGCGGAGGTGGTGCATCTCTCCGGAAGGTTCGCGCAGCTGCACCGCATGGTGGCGCGCTACGTGGACCAGG
Organism: Longimicrobium sp.; assembly: GCA_036387335.1. Lineage (NCBI taxonomy): Bacteria > Pseudomonadati > Gemmatimonadota > Longimicrobiia > Longimicrobiales > Longimicrobiaceae > Longimicrobium > Longimicrobium sp. The sequence goes on along the minus strand of DASVTZ010000084.1, from coordinate 4,617 downwards.
TGGCGCGCCGCGGCGTGGACACGCGCACCGACCTGGACGTGCTCGCCTTCGTGGAGCGCGCGGTGCTCGCGCTGGACGGCTGCGCGTACGAGACGATGGACCCCGCCCTCGCCCCCGCGCGCCTTTTCCGCGAGATCGACCGCGCCGGCCGCCGCGTGGCGCTCGCGCTCGACCTCTCGGCCGCCACGCAGCTCTTCTTCACGACACTCGCCGGCACCGACGCGTCGTACGCCGTGCTGCTGGAGGAGGAGCGCAACTCGCTCGCGGCGCAGCGCCAGATCTCCCCGCGCGCGGACCTTCGCGAGTCGGTGGCACGCGCGGATGCCACGCTGGTGCGGCTGGCCGACCTCTGCCAGGCGCTGGAGGGGAAGTACGTCGACTACCGCGTCAACCGTTCCGTGGACTCGCTCCGTTTCCTGCTGGACCGCGACGGCGACCACTTCTACATGGCCGTCGCCACGCCCGGGCACCCGCAGCGCGAGGGAGACCTCCTCACCTTCGTCTTCTCGCAGATGTCGCTCACGGGGCGCCACGAGTACCGCGTGGTGCTGCTGGGCGATCCCCAGGGGATCTCGAGCTGGCAGGTGGGCGAGGAGCTGTGGGTGGACCTGCGCGTCAACTCCGCATCCGGCCCCGGCAAGCCGATCTCGCGCACGGCGTACTGCGAAGTCACCGGCCAGCGCAACTTCGCCGTCAACTTCGACACGCCGCCCGAGATCGCCACGCTCTCCGGCCTGCAGGTGACGGTGCACCCGGGCCATCGCGTGCGCGGCGCCATCCTCTTCCAGCGCCGCCTCGGGCTGGCCGCCGAGGCCACCGCCGCATCCCCTGCCGCGCCTGTCTCAGTCGAAGCGCCCGAGCCCGTCCTCCTCCCCGCCGGCTCCGACCCCGAGTACGAGGCCGAGCCCACCTTTCGCGCGCCGCGCATCAAGCTGCGCCGCTCCAGGCCGTGACCATGGACCTCAACCGCCTGTCGATGGACCTCTCCGCCGCGCTGGAGGCGTCCGCGTGAACGCCCGGACGCTGGCCCTCCTGCTCCTCCTCCTGCCCTCCGCGGCGGAGGCGCAGTTCCCCTTTCCCTGGCGCCGCCGCAAGCCGGAGCCGCCGCCCGCGCAGGTGCAGCCGCAGTGGCCCGCGCAGCCGCCCGCCGCGCAGCAGGTGCCGCCCGCGCAGGCACCCGTGCAGGCCGCGCCCACAGTCTTCCAACCGGCGCCTCAGCCGGTGCAGCCGCAGGGGCTCACTCCGCTCCAGCAGGAAGACAAGGCGCGGCTCCTGAAGCTCGCGCGCGACGCATCGCTCACCCCCGCCGCCACCGTCCGCGATGCCGAGGACCGGATGGAGCGTTGGAAGATGGTGATGCTGATCGACCCCGCCGACGTGGAAGCGCGGCTCGGCTACGAGCAGGCGCAGAAGGGGCTGGACGCCGCGCGCCTCAAGGAGGAGACGGACCGCACCAGCAAGGAGGCGCGGGACAAGGAGCTGACCGAAAAACGCGACCGGCTGCGCATAGCGGAGCGCGCCCTGTACGCGCGTGACCTCAACGGCGCGGAAGGGATCCTCAACGACGTCCTCCGCCAGCACCCGGACGATCCGCGCGCCAACTCGCTGATGGACATGGTGCGCGATGCCCGTCGCGCCTCCGAGCTGCGCCGGCGGCTGATGTATGGCTCGGTCGGGCTCCTGGCGCTCGCAATCGTGCTGGGCACCTGGGCACGAAGCGTCTACCGCACGCGCAAGCAGGAGGCGCAGGCCGGGGGAAACCAGGCGCGCGCGCTGGTCAAGATCGTGGACGGGGTAGGCCGCGGAAAGCTTGTCCCCATCACTCGTGACCTGGTGCGCATCGGCGCCGTCGACGGCGCCGAGGGCGGCGACAGGAACGACCTGGTGGTGAGCGACGCGAACGCCGCCGTGTCGCGCTTCCACTGCGCCATCGTGCGCAAGGGCCGCGACTACTTCCTCCTCGATTCATCGCTCAACGGCACGCGCCTCAACGACCGCCGCCTCGACCGCGGTGAGCACCACGTACTGCGCGACGGCGACGAGTTCGTCCTCGCCGAGTCGGCGCGCATCAAGTTCCTCCGCACATGACCGTCGCCTGGCGCGTTCTGGCCGATCGCGGCGCGACACGCGTCGTCATGCTGCGCGACCGCGCGGGGTGTCCGCTCGTCCTCAAGCACCTCGCGACCGGCGACGAATGCGCCGCCGCCCGTCTGCGCGCCGAAGCCGAGCTCCTGAAAGCCGCGGTCGAACACGGCGTGATCGCCATGCGCGGCACCATCGCCGACCCCCCGGGCATCATGCTAGAGTACGCGCCGGGCGGCTCACTCGCGGACCGCCTGCGCATCTCCGGCGCGCTCCCGCCGACCGAGGCCGTACGCATCATCGCCCAGCTCGCGGACACGCTTTCGCGCCTCCACGCGCGCGGCATCGTCCACCGTGACGTGAAGCCGTCGAACGTGCTCTTCACCGTGCGCGGCGAGCTGCGCCTGGCGGACTTCGGCGTCGCCGCCCGAATCGGCTCGCGCGGCACGCTGGGCGACGAATGGGAAGAGCTGCGCGTTGGAACGCCGCCCTACGCCGCCCCCGAACAGTGGGTCGCCCCCGCAGCATCTGCCCACCACGCCGCCGATGTGTATGCGCTCGGCGTGGTGCTCTACGAGATGCTGACCGCCCGCCTCCCCTGGGAGCCGCTCGCCCGCGAAGACGATGAGGCGTTTGCATCCCGCATCCGCCACGAAGCGCCACTTGCGGCCTCGGCACGCGGAGTCCGCATCCCGGCCGCCCTCGAAGCGCTCATCCTCGAGTCGCTGCGCCCCGAGCCGGAGGATCGCCCCGCCTCCGCCGCCGAGTTCGCAAACCGTGCGCATCAGGCCGTGCGGAGCAGGATGGTCATCCGCGCCCTCGCCGCGGCCAGTATCGCCGCCGCGCTGCTGCTGGCGCGGATCTTCGCCCTGCCCGCATGACGACCCGCCCCCGCCTGGTGCCGATTGCGCCGACGCGCGGCAGCGAAGCCCCGCTGAGCCCCTCCCCGTTCTGGGTGGGCACCGGCGCCGGCTGCGGACTGCGCCTGCACCTACCCGGCGTCGCGGACCGCCACTTTGCCCTGCTGGAGCGCGAGGATGGCATCTGGCTCGTTCCCGTCCGCGCGGTCCACCCCGCGCCACGCATCAACGGCTCCCCCGTTGCCGCGGAAGTGCGCCTCCGGGCCGGCGATGTCGTGGAACTGGTCCCCGGCGCCTCCTACCGCTTCGCCACCGGCGAGCACACTGCTCCATGCGCGGCACCGGCGCCGGGCCCCGCGCTCACGCCGGCGCCGCCCCGCCGCAGCAACGTGCGCGAGCGCATCGCGAGACGCTTCCGGCGCCGCGGCGGAAGCGGCCTGCTGAGCCCGCTCGCCAGAGTCGCGATCCTGGCCGCGCTCCTCCTCGTGATCGGCTCCGGCGTGATGCTGGTGAGGGCATTCCGCGCAGGCTCCGCGGCCCGTCCGCTCTCCGAAGAGGACGCCGAGTACTTCGACGCGCTCACCTTGACCGCCTATGAGCACGTGGAGCGCGGCACGTCGCTTCTGGAGATGGGCCTCGCTGACCCGGCGCTCAAGGAGTTCGCGCGCGCCCTCAACACGCTGGAAACCAGCCGCCTGGGCGACGACCGTGCGGTGCGCCGCAGCGTCGCGGCGCTGGAGAGCTCCATCGCCGAGATCTATCGCGCCGAGCGCATCCGCGTCCCCGGCCGATACGCCGCCGCCCCGCGCACGCCCGCGACCCCGCGCCCAACGATGCGCGGCGCCATGAGCCCGGAGCAGTTCGCGGAGCGCTTCGCGCGCGTGCAGCAGCGATTCAGCGAGCGCTTCAATCGCCCGCTGGCGGTCACCGGCCGCGACCACGCGGAGCACCTGTCGCTGTACGGCCCTGGCAGCGCGCTGGACCTGCGCGTCCGCGACCTGTCGCGCGAGCAGGTCGCCTTCGCCATCGCGGCGATGCGCGACGAGGGCATCCGCGTCAAGGACTTCTCGGATGACGCCATCCTCCGCGTCCAGATCCGCAGCGCCCACGCCGCGGGCCTCTCCGACCGCGCAGGCACCGGCCTCCACCTCCACGTCGACCGCTTCCCCAACCGCCGGGACCGATGGACGGTGCAGTGAAGCGGGTCGTGGGGGCGCTGGAAACACACGAAAAGGACACACGCATACGTCGGCTCTCAGCCCCACCCTCCTGTCATCCTGAGGGAGCCGCCAAACAGAAGACAGCCGCACACGCAAGTTCCTGCGGCGACCGAAGGATCTAGCCAGCACGGCAAGAGGATGGCGAGTACCAGCGATGCTCTCGCGACGCGCAGTAGATCCTTCGCTCCGCGCCATAGATCGTAGACGGGGAGAGGACAGTGAGGCGCGTCGCTCAGGATGACAGAAAATTGGGGAGGACCACGGCCCGCGAGACCGCTTCAGCGGTCTTCCCGTGGTTCCAGCCGGGGGCTTCATCCCATAGGCGTTAACTTAAGGCCTTAAACTTCTTGATTTCAAGGAGTTGCATCGTCCGCTTTCGGGGTGGCTCTCGGAGCCTACGCCGTACTTCGCGTCCCCGCTCCAGCAGCACGCTGGGCAGGCAGGGGAGCGCGACC
>DASVTZ010000083.1 GCA_036387335.1 Longimicrobium sp. | reverse complement strand
GTCGTGCAGGTGGTCGCCCAGGTCCTTGGTGTCCACCGACACGGGCTCGTAGTACTCCCGCTCCTCGTACTCCTCGCGGCGGCCGCCGGTCTCGAAGCCGTTCAGGAGGATCTCCTCCCAGTCGATCTCGTCGTCCTCCGTCTTCTTCTCGGCCTCCGGCTCGGGCTCCACCTGGTCCTCGACGTCGCTCTCCACGAGGTCCAGGAACGGGTTGTTGAGCAGCTCCTGCTTGAGGTGCTGCTGGAGGTCCAGGAGCGGCATGTAGAGAAGATCCATCGCCTGGTACAGGCGAGGGTTGATCTTCATCTCCTGCTTGAGGGTCGTTCCCTGGTAGAGACCGGTCTTCATGCCGCTTCGTCCTGTTGGGGATTACGTTCGCGTGGAACGCGCTTTACCGTCGAACTGGCGCTGGAGCCTAAGTGCTTGAGTCCTAAGTGCTAAGTCCTAAGTCCTAAACAGCTCTTGAGCACTTAGCACTTAGCACTTAGCACTTCTTTTCACGCCATCGGCTCCTGGGCGTCCAGCTCGCCCGGCTCGTCCGCGCGCGCTTCGTACGGGTTGGGATAGCGCTCGCGCATGCGCGCCGCCAGCGTGGGTCCCAGGTAAAGGTCTGCCACTTCGTCGCTCCACACCAGCTCGCTCACGGTGCCGGAGACGCGCACGCGCCCTTCGTACATGATGTAGGCGCGGTCCACGATGTCCAGCGTCTGCTCCACGTTGTGGTCGGAGATCAGCACCCCGATCCCGCGGCGGCGCAGGTCCGCCACGATCTGCTGGATGTCGTGCACGGCGATGGGGTCCACGCCCGCGAACGGCTCGTCCAGCAGCATGAACTTGGGGTTTCCCACCAGCGCCCGCGTGATCTCCAGCCGGCGCCGCTCGCCGCCGGAAAGGGAGTACGCGTACGACTTCCGCACGTGCTTGATGCTCAGCTCGTCCAGCAGCGCCTCCAGCCGGCGCTTCTGCTCCGCGCGGGGGATGCCGAGCGTCTGCAGGATCGCCATGACGTTTTGCTCCACCGTCAGCTTGCGGAAGATGGAGGGCTCCTGCGCCAGGTACCCGATCCCCGCCCGCGCGCGGCGGTACATGGGGACACCCGTGAGCTTCCGGTCGCCGATGTAGACGTCGCCTTTGTCCGGGCTGATGAGACCGACCATCATGTAGAACGAGGTGGTCTTCCCCGCCCCGTTGGGCCCCAGCAGCCCCACGATCTCGCCTTGCGTGACCTCGACGTCCACCTCGTTGACGACGCGCCGCTTGCGGTAGCTCTTGACCAGCCCCTTCGCGCGCAGCGTCATCCCGCCGACGATGGGGCCCCGCCGCACCGGCGCCGCCACGGGCTCGGGCTCCGGCATGGCGACGATCTGTACGCGCGGGTAGTCGTAGTACTCCTCGTCGTGCGCGGCCTCGTCCTGTACGGCTCCGGTGGCTTCGGCCTGCACGGCGGCGGAGTCGTCGTCCTGGCGGGTGAGGATGGCGCCGATGTGGTGGTCGAGCAGGGCCAGCGCCTCGTCGCGACCGTTCCCTACCTCTGCCAGCACCCAGGGGGAGAGGCGGATCGTGCTCCACCCGGCGCCGTTCTCGTGCGGCTCCCCTTCCCCGCCCAGCAGCTCCACCACCTCGTCCGCGCGCAGGCGTGCCAGCACCTGCTCGTCCAGGTAGTGCTCCGTCTCCGCGTCCTGAAAGGAGCCGAGCTCGCCGTGCGCCTCCGTGTGGCCGCTGGGCGGGCCGTACCAGCGGCGGTACTCCTCGCGCATGCGCGTGTGCCACTCGGGCCGGGCGACCTCGTGCCCGCCGTCGTCGCGCGCCACCAGCGCGCGCAGCGCGATCAGGGTAGATACGTCGGTGGGGGGTACTTCCGCCACCATCCGCGCCAGACGGCCTTGCATCACGGGCGCGTCCCCCCCTGCGGTGCGGGCGCGGCGGGCGTCGGCATTGCGGGCGCAACCGGACGCGCGGTGGGGATGCGCGTGCCGCGGCCCGGCGCACCCGTGGGCGCGGGACGGGGGGTCTGCGCGGCCGTTCCCGTAGCTGCCGCCGGTGTGCCCGGCGCGGGGGTGCGGCCGGGAGTCGGCGTGCGGGCGGCGGTGTTCCCCGGGGCCGGCCGTGCTCCAGCCGTACCGGCCGGCGTGCCTGCCGACGCGCTGTCCGCCGGCGCCTTGGGCTGGCCGGGGTCCAGGTAGACGCCGCGGTGCACGCCCCGGGCGCGGGCGTTGTCCACCTGGCCGTCGTGGAACGCCAGGTCCACGTGGTCGGCGTTCAGGTAGTTGATGGCGGGCTTCTGCCCCGCCGGCGCGTTGTCGTTGCGCACGCGGTAAATGGAGCGCGCGTTGCCGATGGCCACCATCCGCTCGATCTTCACCTTTGCGTCCGCGCTGTCGCGGGCGGGGCGGCGGGCCGTGGTGTCGCGCGTGAAGTAGCCGATGATGGTGTCCGCCAGGATCAGGTCGCGGTCTTCCAGCGCCACGGGCGGGGCGGTCACCCGCTGGCGCGCGGCGGTGTCGCCCGGCACGGCCGCCGCCACCGTGTCCCACGCCACCCCGTGTGCCGAGCCGACCGCGTGCACCTCGCGCAGCTCCTGGCCAGGCATGATCGCCTCCAGCGAATCTGCCTCCAGCCGGAACCCGCTCGCAAGCGCCACCGAGCGCGGAAGGGCCTTCGTGCTGTCGCGCGGCGCCGCCGCCTGCGGCTCACGGCCGCTGACGACGCGCTGCAGCTTGTCGTTCTCAAAGAACATCAGGAGCTGCGGCCCGTCGATGTCCAGCCGCTCGCTGTCCAGCCGTGCGTTGGTGCGGGCCAGGACGCGGGCCAGCTTGCCGTCGCGCAGGTTGCTCTCGATGTACTCGCCCTGCAGCTCGTACTTCGGATTACGGACGCGGGCGGCGGTGCGCAGCTCCATCCGCTCGGCGGTGGCGTCGTAGAAGGCGGTGGCGGCCGTGGATCTCACGTCCTTGCTGACGATCACCACGTTCCCCTCGGCGGTCATGAACTTGTCGCCGGTGCTCGTGATGCGGTCGCCGTCGATCTCCATGGGGTCGCGCCGCTGGCCGCTGTTCCCGCGCGGCACCAGCGTCAGGTGCGGGCGCTGCGTGGCGATGGCCTGCGCGTCCGGCCGCCCCGGCATCGCCTTGAAGTACTCCAGCTCCGGCCCGCGCAGGGTGGAGCCGCGCTGCTTGTCCGTGAAGATGACGTTCCCCTGCGCGAAGAGCCGCCCGGTGCCGGAGTTGTAGATGGCGCGGTCGGCGGTCAGCGTGCGCGTTGGATCCTGGAAGTCCACCTGCCCGAAGAGGTGCACCTCGTTCATCGCCTGGTAGATCACGGCGCTGTCCGCGCGTAGCTCCTCGCCGCCGGCGCACTTCACCAGCAGCGGACCGTCCGCGGAGATGACGCGGCTGGCGGGGTCGCCCACGGCGGTCCACGGCCCGTTCTGGTATTCCAGGAGGCAGGAATTCGCCTGCGCGGCCAGGGCCGCCGGCGTGGCGGCAAGCGCCGCCGCGATCGCGAGTATGAAGTAGCGCATCAGAATCGTATCCCTCCGTCACCCACCTGCACGGAGCCGGTCCGGGCGTTGGTGCCCTGGACGTTCGTGAACCGGCTGTCCGCGGTGAAGCCCTGCGTGTACAGCGTCTTGCCGTCCTCGAGGAGGCTCGTCGCCTTTTCGCTCCACACGCGGTCGCCGCGCTGGTCCCAGTGGAGCTCCTCGCTCTTGATGGTGCGCTTCCCCTTCCCCTGCTCGCCGGGGATGATGAGCACCACGCTCCCCCGCGCCACCATCACCTGCGACGCCGGGTCGTACTCGCCCGTCTTGGACGTGAGGGTACCCTGCTGGCCCGACGGGGTGGTGAAGAGGAGCCGCACCCCCTTGAGATTCGTGCGCGTCTGGCCGGGCATGGTGATGGCGGTGTCGGCGAAGATGTCGGCCTTGGTGGTGCCTTCCTCCGTCATCTTCATCTTCATCCCGATCGTCACCTGGTTCGCGTCCGCCTCGAACGCCGCCGTGCCGATGGGGGTGGTGGTCCTCCCGCACCCGGCAATCAGCCCGGCGACTAAAGTCGCGGCAACAACCGCACAAAGTCCCCCTGCGGGGACTCGCCGGGCTGACACCGACGCCCGCCCCGGAGTCCGCGAAGGCGGACTTTGTGCTTTTGTTGCCGCGAGTTCACTCGCCCGGGTAGAATGACCCCAAATCCTCATACCGCCCCCGCCCGCATCAGGTCGTGGAGGTGCACCATCCCCACGACGCGCCCCTCATCCACCACGGGGAGCGCCATGACGCCGTGACGCTCCATGACGCCCACGGCCGCGGCGGCGAGCTCGCCCGGCTCTACGGTTTTGGGATCGCGAGTCATGACTTCGGATACGGCGATTCCGTAGAAGTGTTCCTCGCGCTCCATCAGCCGCGTGAGATCCCCCGAGGTGACGACGCCCAGCAGGCGCCCCTCGTCATCCACCACCGCCACCGTTCCGCGGCGCTCGGCGAGGGGCACGAGGGCCTGGCGCATGGTGGCGCCGGTGGGGAGCAGCGGCAGGTCGCTCGTCTCCATCACGTCCTGCACGCGCAGCAGCAGCCGGCGTCCGAGCGCACCGCCGGGGTGGAAGCGGGCGAAGTCGTCGCGCCCGAAGCCGCGGCGCAGGAGGAGGGCGACCGCCAGCGCATCGCCCATCGCCATGGCGGCGGCGGTGGACGAGGTGGGGGCGAGGTCGTGCGGGCACGCCTCTTCGGCCACCGAGCAGTCCAGCACCCAGTCCGCCTGGCGCGCCAGCGCGGACTCGCGGCGCCCGGTGAGGGCGACCACGCCGACATCCATCCGCTTCAGGTACTCCAGCAGGCCGCGCAGCTCCTCGCTCTCGCCGCTCTTGGAGAGGAGGATGGCGACGTCGCCGCTCCCCACCAGGCCCAGATCGCCGTGCAGCGCCTCGACGGGGTGGAGGAAGACGGCCGGGGTGCCGGTGGAGGTGAGGGTGGCGGCGAGCTTGCGGCCCACGATGCCGCTCTTCCCCACCCCGGCCACGATGACGCGCCCCGTCGCCTCCAGCACCGCGTCCACCGCCGCCGCGAACTCGGCGCCGATGCGGCCCTCCAGCGCGGCGACCGACGCGGCCTCGGTGCGGATCACGTGGCGCGCACGCTCCAGCATCTCGTCCGTGCCGATCCCCGCCGGCGCCGCCATCGTCACAGCCCCGCCTCGCGCTGGCGGACGTATGCTTCCACAAGGGCGCTCCACTGCCCGCGCGCCACCAGCAGCGCCTCCGCGAACTCGCGCACGGCCCCGTAGCCGCCGTGCCGCGTCCCCTGCCACCGCGCCGCCGCGCGGACGTCGCTCGCCGCGTTCCCCACCGCCGCGGGGAGCCCCACGCGCCGCATCACGGGGAGGTCGGGGAGGTCGTCGCCCAGGAAGGCGGTCTCCTCCCAGCCGATCCCCAGCCGCTCCAGCATCGTTGTTACGATGCGCAGCTTGGAGGCGGTGCGGTCCTGGTGCACCTCGAGGATCATCAGCTCCTCCGCGCGCATCGCCACCGCCTTCGACACGCGCCCGGTGACGATGGCGACCCTGATCCCGCCCTCGTGCAGGAGCCGGGTGCCGATGCCGTCCTGGATCTCGAAGCGCTTCAGCTCCACCCGCTCGCCGCTCGACGTCGCGCCCAGGTAGATGCCGCCGTCCGTCATCACGCCGTCCACGTCCAGGATGACGAGGCGGATGCGGCGCGCATCGTCGCGCGGGATGGCGGCGGGCGGGTCCCGCACGGGCGTCATCATCCGCCGAAGCCCAGAGCGGCGCGCAGGGCGAGCACCTCTTCCACCAGCGGGCGCAGCCGCTCGATGGGGAGCATGTTGGTGGAGTCCGACGGCGCGTTGGCCGGGTCGGGGTGCGTCTCCAGAAAGAGCGCGTCGGCGCCTGCGGCCACCGCGGCGCGTACCAGGTGCGGGATGAAACGAGGCTCGCCGCCGCTGACGCCCGCACCTTCACCGGGACGCTGCACGGAGTGGGTGCCGTCGAACACGGTGGGAGCGTCGCACGCCTCGCGCATCTGCACGAAGGAGCGCATGTCCACCACCAGGTTGCCGTAGCCGAAAAAGGTGCCGCGCTCCGTCACCGCCACGCCGCCGGCGCCCGCGCCGCGCAGCTTGTCCGCGGCGCCGCGCATCTCGTGGGGCCCCATCCACTGCCCCTTCTTCACGTTCACCGGCCGCCCCGTCGCCCCCGCCGCAACCAGCAGGTCGGTCTGGCGGCAGAGGAAGGCGGGGATCTGGAGCGCGTCCGCCACCTCGGCGACGGCTGCGCACTGCGCCGGCTCGTGCACGTCGGTGATCAGCGGCAGCCCCACCTCGTCGCGCACGCGCGCCAGCTTGCGCAGCCCCTCCTCCATCCCCGGCCCGCGCGGCGAGCCGGCGGAGGAGCGGTTCGCCTTGTCGAACGACGCCTTGAAGAGCAGCGGGAGCGACAGGTCGTCCGCCATCCTCGCCAGCGCCTCGGCGATGGAAAGGTTGAGCCGGTCGTCCTCCAGCACGCACGGCCCCGCAATCAGAAAGAACGGCGCGCCGACGCGAAAGAGCTCCGCGACGCCGACGCCGCCGCGCGCGAGCGCCTGGCTCACGACGACGCCTCCGCCATCAGCTCGGGCTGGGGCGCGGGCGCGTTCTGCCCGTCGCGGTACGCCGCGGCCGCCGTCACGAACGAGGCGAAGAGCGGGTGCGGCTGGTCCGGGCGCGACTTGAGCTCCGGATGCGCCTGCGTAGCCACGAACCACGGGTGCGACGGAAGCTCGATCATCTCCACCAGGTTGCCGTCCGGCGACAGCCCGCTGAAGTGCATCCCCTGCTCGCCCAGCGCCTCGCGGTACACGTTGTTCACCTCGTAGCGGTGGCGGTGGCGCTCGCTGATCTCCAGCGCGCCGTAGATGTCCGCCGCGCGCGAGCCGGGCTGCAGCCGCGCGGTGTACGCCCCCAGCCGCATGGTGCCGCCCAGGTCGGTGATCTGGCGCTGCGAGTCCATCAGGCAGATCACGGGGTCGCTGGTGGCGCGCTCCCACTCGGCCGAGTGCGCCTCCTCGATGCCGCACACAGTGCGCGAGAACTCGATGATCGCGGTCTGCATCCCCAGGCAGATGCCGAAGAAGGGAAGGCCGTTCTCGCGCGCCCAGCGGATGGCGGAGAGCATTCCCTCCACGCCGCGCACGCCGAAGCCGCCGGGGATCAGCAGGCCGTGGTAGCCGGCCAGCTTCTCCGCGCCCTCGCCGTTCTCGAAGTCCTCCGAGGAGAGCCACTCGATCCTGACCTTGGCATCCGCCGCGATCCCGCCGTGGATCAGCGCCTCCTGCACCGACTTGTACGAGTCGATCAGCGCCACGTACTTGCCCACGACGGCGATGCGCACCTCGCCGTTGCTGGGGTTCTTGAGCCGGCTCACCAGCTCGCGCCACTCGGCCAGGTCGGGCTTGGGGGTGTTGAGCCCCAGCTTGTTGACCACCAGCTCGTCCAGCCGCTGCCGGTGGTACTCCAGCGGCACCTCGTAGATGGTCTCCGCGTCGCGCGCCTCGATCACCGACGCCACGTCGACGTTGCAGAAGAGCGCGATCTTGCGGCGCATGTCCGGCTCGATGGCCCGCTCGCTGCGGCAGATCAGCACATCCGGCTGAATGCCGATCTGCATCAGCTCGCGCACGGAGTGCTGCGTCGGCTTCGTCTTCAGCTCGCCGGCGGCCGCGATGTACGGCAGCAGCGTGAGGTGCACGAAGAGCGTGTGCTCGCGCCCCACCTCCTGCCGGTACTGGCGGATGGCCTCGAGGAAGGGAAGGCTCTCGATGTCGCCCACCGTGCCGCCGATCTCGGTGATGACGACGTCGTGGTTGGGCGCCAGGCGGCGGATCGCCCCCTTGATGGCGTCCGTGATGTGCGGGATCACCTGAACGGTGGCGCCCAGGTACTCGCCACGGCGCTCGCGGGTGATGACGTCCTGGTAGATGCGCCCGGTGGTGATGCTGTTGGACTGCGACAGGCTCTCGCCCACGAAGCGCTCGTAGTGGCCCAGGTCCAGGTCCGTCTCCGCGCCGTCGTCGGTCACGAAGACCTCGCCGTGCTGGAAGGGCGAGAGCGTGCCGGGGTCCACGTTGATGTAGGGATCGAACTTCTGGATCGTCACGCGGAGCCCGCGCTCCACCAGGAGCCGGCCCAGCGACGCGGCCGCGATCCCCTTGCCGAGCGACGAGACGACGCCGCCGGTGACGAAGATGTACTTGGTGGGCGCCGTGTTCAGGGCGGTCATTCGGCTGCTCGCTCCGGAGGTGTGGACTCGTTTCGTAGGAGGCGTTCCGCGCGCGCGGCGTCGGCCGGAGTGTCGATCCCCCCTTCGGCCGGCGGGCCCACGGCCACGCCCATGCGCATCCCCGCCGCCAGCGGGCGGAGCTGCTCCAGCTTCTCGATCTGCTCCAGCCGCCCTTCCGGCAGCGCGACCCAGCGCAGCAGCGCGTCGCGGCGGTAGGCGTAGAGCCCCACGTGGCGCAGGTACGTGTCGCCGCTGAAGTCAGGCTCGGCGTCGCGGGGGTGAGGGATGGGCGCCCGGGTGAAGAGGAGCGCACCACCGTCATCGCCGCGCACCACCTTGACCACGGCGGGCTCCAGCCACTCGGCGCGGGTGCGGATGGGCGTCGCCACCGTCCCCAGCTCCCACCCGCCGTCGCGCACCAGCCCGATCGCCGCGCCCGCGTGCTCGGCCAGCAGAAATGGCTCGTCGCCCTGCACGTTGACGATCACCTCGTACCCCGCGTACTCCTCGGCCCGGACCACCTCGGCCACGCGGTCGGTGCCGGAGGGGTGCGCCGGATCGGTGAGCCGCACCTCCGCCCCGAATCCATGGCACGCGTCCGCGACCTCATCGGAATCCGTGGCGATCACGACCGCGTCGAACACAGCGATCCCCATCGCCCGGCGCCAGACCCACTCCAGGAGTGGCCTGCCAGCGATGGGGAAGAGCGGCTTCCGCGGCAAGCGCGACGAGCCGATACGTGCCGGTACGACGCCCAGTACTCGGGCGCTCATCGAACCGAAAAATGTGCGGGGATGCCGCGCGCATTTGCAATAATCACGCCACTCAACTTAGCGCCCGCGCGGCGGTTTGTCAAAGCGGCTAATGGAGCCCTCACCCCCGGCTCGTTACACTCGCCTGCCCCCTCTCCCGATAACAGGAGAGGGCTGCGCCCTCCTGTCATCGAGAGAGGGGGCTTGGGTCGCGGAGGGCCCCCTCCCCCCGGCCCCCTCCCCCGCCTGCGGGGGCGCAGGGCGGGTGAGGGGGAGAACTTCGCCCACCCCTCGCAGATGACTGGTAGGGGCGCGATTCATCGCGCCCGTGCCCGCCGCTGCTCCGCCGCCCGCCTTTGACACCGATACCCGTAGGGGCAGACCTGCGTGTCTGCCCACCGCCCGCCATGCCCCCGCCCCCGCCCCTCCGCACGGATCCCGTAGGGGCAGCCCCACGTGGCTGCCCGTGCCCGCCGCCGCTCCGAACCCCGACGAATCAGAACCGCGGCAGCGAGAACGACCAGTACACCGCCGGATCCAGATCATCCGCCGCAGGGTTCACGACGACACCCGCGCGCGCCAGAAAGAACCGGACGCCGCCGCCCACGTTCTGCACGAACGCAGGCGCGGACCCCGTCCACGCGGCACCGGACGAATGCACCAACTCGATCGAGGGCTGCCCCAGGTACGGGATCTTCAGCTTCGGCGACAGCGGGATCAGGTACTCCGATCCCACGTACACCAGGTGGTCGCCACGGAAAGCAGCGATCGCGGTGGTGGGCAGCGTCCCCGGGCCGCCGAGGTTGCCGAACCGCTGCGGCGGCGCGTCGGAGGCGATGGGGAGCATCGCGCGCGCGTAGACGTGCACCGACTGCAGGCGGAAGGTCAGGGTGTAGAAGTCGGCCCATGCCAGCGCCTGCGTGAACGTCGCATCGCCGAAGCCCTGCTCCACCTGAGCCAGGCCCTCGAGCTGCACCGTCTGCCCGCGCCAGCGCAGCGTGGCGCCCGCGATCGCGGAGACGATCGTCCCCTCCAGCACCGGCGGGTTCTCGCGCTCCAGGCCGTTCCCCAGGAGCGAAGGGAGGTCCGGCTCCGTCTCCAGCGAGCGGGCGCGCTCCACCTGCACACCGACGCGCGGGCCGAGCCACGACTCCCCCGCGATAATCGGCTTCCCGACGGGGCGCGTCACGAACACGGACGCGCGGTCCGCGTCGTAGTAGTCGCGGTAGTCGCGCCCCACCACCGCCGCGGTCACCGAGTTGACGATGTCGCCATGGTGCCAGGCGTCGTTGGTGCGCGTCTGGCGCGACAGCTCCGCCTCCACGCGCAGCGACTGGATGCGCAGCGGGTACTCCAGCCGCAACTGGCCGCCCAGGTGGTCGTCCTGCTTGTGCCGGTACGCCAGGAACGCGCTCACCAGCCCCGAACCCGGATCCGGCGAGAAGCGGAACTGCGCGCCCCCGGCCACCGTGGCCCCGTTCACCCGGTCGTACGTCGGCGTCAGGAAGAGGGGGCGAAAGGATTTCGGCAGCGGCGGACCGATCACGGTCGCGACCAGCGTCGAATCCCCCGCCCTGCCAGTAGAATCGCCGCGCACGATCACGGTCGACGGATGGGATTCCGAGATCGCGCCGTGCTGCGCCTTCGCGGAGCGGTAGACGCCGCCATCGATGACCGCGATCTCGCCGCCGACGCGCGAGCCGGGTCGCAGGTAGAAGTGCCCGCCGAGCACCGCCACCGCACCCGCGACGGAGCCTTCGAGCCGCACGTCCGCATCGTAGATCACCAGGTCTCCAGGCGCCGCGAACGTCGCCGGGAGGATGGTGTCGCGGTCGATGCGCAGGTAGTTGCCGCGGGCGAGCACCTCGCGCGCGATCTCGGCGGCGCGGCTCCGATCGTCGCCGCGCACCGTCACCCCCTGCGCGGCAGCGGGGAGCGCGAAGGCCAGGAGGAGGAGTGCCGCGAGAAGTGCGGGGCGAAGCTTCATCCGAGCTCCAGGAAGTTGCGCAGCAGCGCGTGCCCGTGCTCGCTGGCGATGGATTCCGGGTGGAACTGGACGCCCCACACCGGGTGCTCGCGGTGGCGAACGGCCTGGATCTCCGTCTCGGACCCGGGCTCGTCCGTCCACGCCACCGCCTCCAGTTCGGCCGGCAGCGACGACGGCTCGATCACCAGCGAATGGTAGCGCGCCACGGTGAACGGCGCGGGGATGCCGCGAAAGATCCCCTCCCCCGTGTGGCGGATCGGCGAAGTCTTGCCGTGCATCGGCTTGGCGGCGCGCACCACTTCGCCGCCGTACGCCTGCCCGATCGACTGGTGTCCCAGGCAGACGCCGAGGATCGGGATCTTCGGACCAAGCTCGCGGATCGTCTCCACCGACACCCCCGCCTCCGT
The DNA here is from genome assembly GCA_036387335.1 of Longimicrobium sp. Lineage (NCBI taxonomy): Bacteria > Pseudomonadati > Gemmatimonadota > Longimicrobiia > Longimicrobiales > Longimicrobiaceae > Longimicrobium > Longimicrobium sp. The sequence goes on along the minus strand of DASVTZ010000083.1, from coordinate 32,192 downwards.
CGGCGTGCACGGGCCGGGGGAGATGACGATGCGCTCCGGAGCGCGCTCCGCGATCTCGTCCACGGTGAGCTGGTCGTTGCGCACGACCTCCATCTCCGCCCCCAGCTCGCCGAGATACTGGACTAGATTGTACGTGAAGCTGTCGTAGTTATCGATAACCAGGATCATGACTTCCGTGTGATGATCTCGCTTGCTTCCGCGCCGCGGCTCACGAGTCTGCATCGGCGACGGCCGATGAACGATGGCGCAGGCGGCCCCTCTTTGCAACGGTCGCCGGTGCCCCGCGCCCGCCCCCGTGCTAACTTTGGCCCGCGCTCCGCACGTCGTAGAGCGCCTGGAGCAGAGCAGAAAACGGAGAGCGGAATGGCATGGGCGTACCTGTTCGTCGCGGGGCTGCTGGAGGTGGTGTGGGCGATCGGCCTCAAGTACACGGAGGGCTTCACGCGCCTGTGGCCGAGCGTGGGGACGCTGGGCGCGATGGGCGCGAGCTTCTACCTGCTCGCCACTTCCCTGCGCACCATCCCTGTCGGCACCGGCTACGCCGTGTGGACCGGCATCGGCGCGGTTGGGGCGAGCCTCCTCGGCATGCTCATCCTCGGCGAGCCGCGCGATGCCGGGCGCCTGCTGGGCGTGGCGCTGATCGTGTGCGGGATCGTGGTGCTGCGGGTGGCGTGAGAGGCCCCCTCCCCCAGCGTCGCTCCGCGACGCATCCCCCTCCCCCACAACCGCCTGGGGGAGGGGGAGACCGCGCACCGATCTCGTAGGGGCCGCCCCACGTGGCTGCCCGTGCCCGCCCGGGCACCGCCGCCCCGTTGTTCGCACACGGAAACCCGTAGGGGCAGACCTGCGTGTCTGCCCTCCCCCGCCGCGCCACGATCCCATCACGCACGCGGATGGAACTGCCGGTGAATCTGCGACAGGTACGTGCGGTCCACGTGCGTGTAGATCTGCGTCGTGGAAATGTCCGCGTGGCCCAGCATCTCCTGCACGGCCACCAGATCGGCGCCGCCTTCGAGCAGGTGCGTCGCGAACGAATGGCGCAGGGTGTGGGGCGTCACCGTCTTCTCGATGCCCGCGGTCTCCACGTGCTGCCGGAGGATCTTCCACACGCCCATGCGCGTCAGCGGGCCGCCGCGCGCGTTGAGGAAGACGCGCCCCTCCCCCTTCCCGCGCTCCAGCCGCGGCCTCGTCTCGCGCAGGTAGATGGAGAGCGCGCCGATCGCCCGGCGCCCCACCGGCACCATCCGCTCCTTGGCGCCCTTGCCGAAGACGGAGGCGAACTCGTCGTCCAGGTGCAGGTCGCGCACGCGGATGCCGGTGAGCTCGGACACGCGCACGCCGCTCGCGTACGCGAACTCCAGCATCGCGCGGTCGCGCCAGGCGAGCGGGTGCATGATGTCCGGCGCCTCGAGCAGGCGCTCGATCTCCGCCACCGTGAGCACGCCCGGGAGCGTCTTCCAGGCGGTCGGGGTGTCGATGGCCTCGCTGGGGTCCGCCACCACCTCGTTCTCGCCCAGCAGGAAGCGGAAGTAGGTGCGCAACGCGGAGATGTTGCGCGCGATGGAGGCCGGCGCGAGTCCCAGGTCCTTGAGGAGGAGGACGAAGCGGCGCAGGTCGTCGGTGGTGACCTCGGACGGGCGGGCGCGCCCCAGCGTCCGCGCGTGCGAGCACATGCGGACCACGTCGCGACGGTAGGCGTCGATGGTCTGCTCGCTCAGGTTGCGCTCGAAACGCAGGTGGTCGATGAACCCCTCCACCCCGAACTGCCGCGCCGTGCGGTCCAACTCCTCGGGAGTCGGCGCATCGGCGGTGCTCAGGCGGCCTCCCCGCGGCTGCGCCACCACCACCACGCCACCACCCCAAAGAGGATGGCAGCCGCGATCCCGAGCCAGCGCCCCGACGCCTCCACGGCCACGCGGATCTGCTCCCAGTTGCGCCCGGCGGTGGCGCCCAGGTACACGATCATCCCGTACCACAGCCCCGACGCTAGCGCGATGGGCGTGGCGGTGCGCAGCCATCCCATCCCGCTCGTCCCCGCGAACACCGGCACCACCGCGCGGAAGCCGGGGAGGAAGCGGCTGAAGAAGATCACCTTGGCGCCGTGCTTCGCGTACAGCCCCGAGAGCCGCGTCATCTGGTGCGGCTGCAGGATCATCCGCCCGATGCGGCCCTGAAAGAACGACACGCCGTAGCGCCGGCCGATCCAGTACGTCAGCAGCGCCGTTCCCACGTTGGCGCCCCAGACCACCAGGAACGCCCCGACCGGCGAGATGGTACCGCGCCCCGCCAGGAAGCCGCCCGTGAGCGCGATCACGTCCGCCGGCACGGGGGGGAAGATGTTCTCCAGCCCGGCGAAGGCGCCGATCACCACGTACACCAGCGGCCCGGGGAGCCCCTGCATCCACTCGATCAGCCGGTCGATCAGCCCCGCCATGCGTCCTCCGCTCTACAGGTGGCTGTCGCGCCGGTGGCGCGCATGGAGCGAGTCGATCCCCTCCAGGTCGTCGATCAGCGCCACGGCGAATGTGGCGATCCCCTCGCCGCGCCCGATCCACCCCATCCCCTCGTTGGTCTTTCCCTTGATCGAGATGTGGTCCGGCGCGATCCCCAGCACCGACGCCAGCCGCTCCTGCATCGCCGGCACGTGCGGCCCGATCCTGGGCGCCTCGGCGATGACCGTCACGTCCACGTTGACGATTTGGTAGTTGCGCCCCGCCAGCAGCCGCACCGCGTGCGCCAGCAGTCCCAGCGAGTCCGCGTCTTTCCACTGCGGATCTGATGGCGGAAAGTGCCTCCCGATGTCCCCCAGCCCCGCCGCGCCGAGGATGGCGTCGGTGATGGCGTGCGCCACGGCGTCCGCGTCGGAGTGCCCGGTCAGTCCGCGCTCGAAGGGGATCTCCACCCCGCCGAGGATCAGCCTGCGCCCCTCCGCAAAACGGTGGGAGTCGTACCCGTGCCCAATCCTCATCCGCGCCTCAGTTCAGGTGCTCGCGTGGTGTCAGGCTGACACAATAGCGGTGGGGCGGTGTGGATACAAACGGGGTGGGCGAAGATCTGAGCGGCGCGCGAGGGGCTAAAGCCCCCCGCTGGAACTACGGGAAGCCCACTGAAGGGGCTCGTGTGGCGCGGATCTCGACCGGGTGGCGGAGGACGGCGTTGCGCGAGACACGGGCAGCCACGCGGGGCTGCCCCTACGAGGATCTGGTCCGGAGGCGGAGGGATCGGGCGGCGGCGAGGGTGGGCAGACACGCAGGTCTGCCCCTACCACGGACGGGTGACGGTGCGGTGCCGTTGGGCGGCGAGCACGGGCGCATAACACGGGAACACGCAAACCCCCTCCCCCAGGCAGTTATGGGGGAGGGGGATGCGTCGCGGAGCGACGCTGGGGGTGGGGCCCTCAGTACCGCCGCACCGCCAGGCACACGTTGTGGCCGCCGAAGCCGAACGAGTTGCTCAGCGCTAGCCCCACCGGCCGCTCCGTCACGCCGCCCGTGCCGTAGTTCAGGTCGCAGTCGGGGTCGGGGGTGGTGTAGTTGATGGTGGGCGGGATCTTCCCCTCCCGGCACGCCAGCGCGCAGATGACGCCCTCGATGGCACCCGCCGCGCCCAGCGTGTGGCCCGTCATGCTCTTGGTGGAGCCGACGATGACCTCATGCGCGCGCTCGCCCAGCAGCGTGCGAATGGCGGCCGACTCGTTCTTGTCGTTCGCGGGGGTGGAGGTGCCGTGCGCGTTGACGTAGTCCACTTGGGACGCGTCGGCGCCGGCTTCCTTGAGGGCCAGCTTCATCGCGCGCACGGCGCCCTCGCCACCTTCCGACGGCGCGGTGATGTGGTAGGCGTCCGCCGTCTGGCCGAAGCCGACGATCTCGGCGATGATGGTGGCGCCGCGCGCGCGGGCGTGCTCCAGCTCCTCCAGCACCACCATCCCCGAGCCCTCGCCCAGCACGAAGCCGTCGCGCGTGGCGTCGAAGGGGCGGCTGGCGGTCTCCGGGGAGTCGTTGCGCTCCGAGAGCGCCTTCATCGCCGCGAAGCCGGCCACCGTCTGCGCGGAAACGGTCGCCTCCGTGCCGCCTGCGATCATCAGGTCCGCCTCGTCCCACTTGATGCTGCGGAAGGCGTTCCCCAGCGCGTGCGCGCTCGACGCGCAGGCGGAGACGGTGCAGTAGTTGGGGCCCTTGGCGCCGTAGCGGATCGACACCAGTCCCGCCGCGATGTCCGAGATGAACATCGGGACGAAGAAGGGCGACACGCGGTCCGGCCCGCGCTGGATCAGCTTGGCGTGCTGCTCCTCGAAGGTGTGGATGCCGCCGATGCCGCTGCCGATCACCACGCCGAAGCGCTCGTGGTCGATCCCGTCGCGGTCCTCGTCCAGGCCCGCGTGCCGCATGGCCTGCACGGCGGACGCGATGGCGAAGTGGGAGAAGCGGTCGGTGCGCTTCACCTCCTTGCGGTCGATGTACAGCGTGGGGTCGAACCCCTTCACCTCGCAGGCAAAGCGCACGGCGTGGTTGGAGGCGTCGAATTGGGTGATCGGGCCGGCGCCGCTGCGCCCCGCGAGCAGTCCCGCCCAGCTCTCCTGGAGGTCCAGCCCCACGGGCGTGACGAGCCCCGCCCCCGTGATCACGACTCGGCGATTCATCACCGCTCCGGTCATACTGGGATAGTGGAAGGGCGGACACCCGCGGGGCGCCCGCCGCTCGGAAAGTCAGCTCCGCCGCGCGGGCGGAAAGGGAGCGCCGCAGGCCCGGCGAGGGGCCCGCGGCGCTCCGGAACAGCGGTCAGGACGGATTGTTGTTCTGGATGTAGCTGATCGCGTCGCCGACGGTCTGCAGCTTCTCGGCGTCTTCGTCCGGGATCTCCATCCCGAACTCTTCCTCGAACGCCATGACGAGCTCGACGGTGTCCAGCGAGTCCGCGCCCAGATCGTCCACGAACCGGGCCTCGGGGGTGACCTTCTCGGCCTCCACACCCAGCTCGTTGATGATGATGTCCTTGACCTTCTGTTCGACGTCGGCCATTGCTCGGCTCTCCAGGTTGGGTTTCCACGATCTGGGGCGGCGGGCGCGCGGGCCGCGCGCGTCGGCGCCACCCCGCCGGTCCTACATCACCATCCCGCCGTCCACCACCACCACCTGCCCGGTGATGTACGATGCGCCCGGCCCCGCCAGGAAGCGTACCACCGGCGCGATGTCCTCGGGCCGGCCCAGCCGCTCCAGCGCGATCTGCGACGAGAGCGCGGTGCGCGCCGCTTCGGGGAGGTCGGAGGTCATGTCCGTCTCAATGTACCCCGGCGCGACGGCGTTGACCAGAACCCCGCGCGATCCGAGCTCCTTGGCCACCGACTTGGTGAGCCCGATGAGCCCGGCCTTGGAGGCGGCGTAGTTCGCCTGCCCCTTGTTCCCCGTGATCCCCACCACGCTGGTGATGTTGATGATCCGCCCGGCGCGGCGCTTCATCATCCCGCGCGACGCGGCGCGGATGAGGTTGAAGGCGCCCCGCAGGTTGGTGTCCAGCACGGCGGTCCAGTCGTCGTCCTTGATGCGCATCAGGAGGTTGTCGCGCGTGACGCCGGCGTTGTTCACCAGCACGTCCAGCGACCCCAGCTCCTCTTCCACGCGCTTGATGAGCGCGGCGGTCGCCTCCGGATCGGCCACGTCGCAGCCATAGCCGCGGTGTCCCTCGCCCGGCAGCTCGGCCGCCACCGCCTCGGCACGCGAGCCGTCGCGCGCCACCACCGCCACCCGCGCGCCGGCATCCGCCAGCGAGCGCGCGATCGCCAGCCCGATCCCGCGCGACCCGCCGGTGACCAGCGCCACCTGTCCCTGAAGCTCCGCCATCACGCCCCCGTACCCAGGTAAGCCTCAATCTGCTCGGCGGTCCCCAGGGCGGTCCCCCGCCCCGACGCCGCCGGATCGATCCGCTTCAGCATCCCGGTGAGCACCTTGCCGGTGCCCACCTCCAGGAACTGCGTCACGCCCAGCCCCAGCATGGTGCGCACGCACTGCGTCCAGCGCACCGAAGAGGTCAGCTGCCTCACCAGCAGCGACCGCGCCTCCACGGGGTCGGTCACCGGCGTGGCATCGACGTTGGAGGCCACCGGAAAGGCCGGGGCGCCGAACTCCGCGGCCTCCAGCTGCTCGGTGAGCCCCGCCTCAGCCGGCGCCATGAGCGGCGAGTGGAAGGCTCCGCTCACGTTGAGCGCGGCCACCTTCTTCGCCCCGGCAGCCACCAGCATCGGCGACACGCGCTCCACCGCCGACACGTCGCCCGATACCACCACCTGGCCCGGCGCGTTGAAGTTGGCGGCGACAACTACGCTGCCCTCGCTGCTCGCCTCGCGGCAGACCCCTTCCACGATGTCGTCATCCAGCCCCAGCACGGCGGCCATCGTCCCGGGCCGCGCCTGCCCGGCCTCGTACATCAGCTCGCCGCGCCTGCGCACGGAGCGCACGGCATCGGCGAAGGAGAGCGAGCCCGCGGCGTGGTACGCGCTGAACTCGCCCAGCGAGTGGCCGGCGGCGCACACCGCCTCCACGCCCTGCGCGCGGAGCACGGCCCACACGGCCGCACTGTGCGTGAGGAGGGCGGGCTGCGTGTTGCGCGTGAGGGTCAGCTCGTCGTCCGGCCCTTCCCACATCACCTGCGTCAGCGCGAAGCCCAGCGCCTCGTCCGCTTCCTGGAAGACGGCGCGCGCCTCGGGAAAGCGCTCCGCCAGGTCGCGCCCCATTCCGACCGCCTGCGACCCCTGTCCCGGGAAGAGGAGGCCGATGCGCTCGCCCGTCACAGGCGCACCACGTTGGCGGCCCAGGTGAAGCCGGCGCCGAACGCCACCATCAGCACCAGCGACCCGGGACCCGCGCGCCCCTGCTCCACCGCCTCGTCCAGCGCGACCGGGATCGACGCGGAGCTCATGTTGCCGTAGCGGTCCACGTTCACGAACACCTTGTCCATCGGGATGCCGGCGTACTTGGCCGTCGCCTCGATGATCCGCATGTTCGCCTGGTGCGGGACCATGAGGTCGATCTCCTCGGCCGTGACCCCGGCGCGCTTCAGCGCCGTCTCGGCGGCTTCGCACATGGCGCGCACGGCGGACTTGAACACCTCCGGCCCCGCCATCTTCACGTAGTGCGAGCGCTCGTCCAGCACCATCACGTCCAGCGGCACGCGCGAGCCGCCGCCCGGGCGCCACAGCAGCTCGGCCAGCGTGCCGTCGCTCTTCATGTAGCCGCTGAGGATACCTCGCCCGTCATCGCTCGCGCGCCGCACCACGGCCGCCCCGGCGCCGTCGCCGAATAGCACGCAGGTGGTGCGGTCCGTCCAGTCGATGATGGACGACATCTTCTCCGTGGCCAGCACCAGCACCGTCTCCGCCTGCCCGGCGGTGATGTGCGCGTCGGCCATGGAGAGCCCGTACAGGAAGCCGCTGCACGCCGTGGCGAAGTCGTACGAGCCGGCGTTGCGCGCTCCCAGCAGCGCCTGCACGTCGCACGCGGTGGAGGGGAGGAGCCGGTCCGGGGTGGCGGTGGAGAGGAGGATCAGGTCCACGTCCGTCGCCGCCAGCCCGGCGCGCTCCAGGGCCACGCGCCCCGCGGCCGCGGCCATGGTGGAGGCGTGGGTCTCCTTGTCGGCGATGCGCCGCTCACGGATTCCGGTGCGGGAGCGGATCCACTCGTCGTTCGTCTCTACGAGCGTCTCCATCTCCTGGTTGGTCATCACGCGGTCGGGGTTGAACCGTCCCGTGGAGACCAGGCGCGAACGCGGCTTGGTTTCTGTCATTGTGCAGGTGTGGTCTCCGCCAGACGGTTGAGGCGCCCCGCGATGTGCTCCACCATTCCGCTCTCCACGCAGGAGGCGGCGGCGCGGAGCGCGTTGCGAAGCGCGATGGGCGGCGACCCGCCGTGGCAGATGATGGTGACGCCGTTGACGCCCAGCAGGGGAGCTCCCCCCCACTGGGTGTAGTCCAGGGTGCGGAAGAGCAGCTCCAGGTCGAGCTGCACCCCCTGCTCCTGGATCGCCGAGCGCAGGAAGCCGCTCATGAACCCCGACATCGACTCGTAGAACTTGAGGAGCACGTTCCCCACGAAGCCGTCGCACACCAGCACGTCGCATTTGCCGCGGATGATGTCGCGCCCCTCGATGTTCCCCACGAAGTCCAGGTTGGGGTCGCCCTTGAGCAATTGGAAGGCCTCCACCGTCTGCTCGTTCCCCTTCTCCTCTTCCTCGCCGATGTTGAGCAGCCCCACGCGCGGGCTGGCGATCCCCATCAGGTCCTGCGCGTAGATGTGCCCCAGGTGGGCGAACTGCAGCAGGTGCTGCGGCTTCACGTCCACGTTGGCGCCCATGTCCAGCAGCAGGAAGCGCCCGCTGGTGGACGGCAGGTCCGCGCCGATGGCAGGGCGGTCCACGCCGGAAAGAGGGCGCAGGATGAAGAGCGAGGCCGCCATCACCGCGCCCGTGGAGCCGGCGCTGACGAAGGCGTCCACCTCGCCGTCCTTGTGCAGCCGCGTGCCCACCACGATGGAGGAGTCCTGCTTGCGCCGCACGGCCTGCGCGGGCGAGTCCCCCATCTCGATGACTTCGGTGGTGTGCACGACGGACACCCGGTCGCGCGGGGCGTCCGGGTGGCGCGCGAGCTCGGCCTCTATGAGCCCGCGGTCGCCCACGAGCACCACGTGCAGGTCGGTACGCTCAAGCAAAGCTCCGACCGCGCCCTCGACCTCTACGGCCGGGGCACGATCGGAGCCCATCGCGTCCAGCGCGATCCGCATATATGTCGGAGCTCTCGGGCGGGGCCTAGAACTCTTCCACTTCGATTCGCTGCTCGTTGCGGTAGTAGCCGCAGTTCGAGCAGACGCGGTGCGGCAGGTGCGGGTCGCCGCACTGCGGGCATGCGTTGATGGAAGGCATGCTGGCCTTCACGTGGGTGCGGCGCTTGCGCTGGCGCTGCTTGGACTGGCGCCTCTTGGGTACGGCCATCGGAGCCCTCTCGGAGTGCTGGGTTTAGTCGAACTTTACCTGCTTCAACGCGTCCCACGGGCTCGGGGCCACTTCGGAAACGCAGTCGCACGCCGCTTCGTTGAGGTTGGTGCCGCACTGCGGGCAGAGCCCGCGGCACGCCTCGTCGCACACGACGTACTGTGGGGCACGCAGGAGGAGCTGCTCGCGGACCGCTTCGGTCACGTCCAGCTCCTGCCCGCGCGCCGGCATGGGGTAGACTTCACCCCCCAGCTCGTCTTCGTCCTCGCCGATGGGAGCGAAGAACAGGTCCACCGTGTCGTCCACCGGCTGGCGGACGGCAGTGAGGCAGCGGCGGCACTCGCGCTCCACCACCGCCTGGATGCGGCCGCGGAGCAGAACGCCGTCGTCGCCCACGGAGCGGGCGGTAAGGTCCACTCGCAGAGGCTCCACCAGCCGCACGTCCGACCCTTCCCACATGGGATCGTCGGCCGCCACCTGCTCGTGGATCTCCACTTCTTCGCGGTCCATCGCCGCCAGGTTCAGCTTCAACATAAACCGTAAAAGTATGCCAAAGGCCGTGATGTGTCAAGCAACGGCCGGGTTTTTCGCGTCGGCGCCCGGTGTGCAAGTTGGGCACCGGTTCCGAGACACCAACGGCGCATCTCACGGAGACACGGCCGCGCGCCGAAGCGCTACCGCGCAGAGGGGCCGAGCCGCTGCGAGAGCTTCCCCGTGGTGTCGTATGCCTGGACGCGATCGTCCACCCCCACGTGCCGTCGTAGTACAGGGGCTGGGGAGGATCACTTCGGAGATGGGCCTCGCGAATGGCGCGGCACAGCGTCGCCTCGATCTCTTCAAGCGGGGCGCGTGCGATCTTGCGGGCCAGGCTCCGCTGCGCTCGCTGCTCCGGCGTCAGCGGTCCGGCTGGAGGCATCAGTCAGGGCTCCCGTCCTGCGCACTCTCCACGCTGAGGAGCACCAGCTCCGCCTCACCGGCTTCGATGGCCTGAATCGGGCTCCGGTCTCCAAAGCGAGGATGCGGGGTCTGCAGCCAGACGCGTTTGTGCTCGGGCACGAACAGCTGATTCAGGACGCTCGAGAGCCGCGCGACCGGCAGCAGGCCCGCCTGTGCGGCGGGCGAGTCCGGCTTCGACGACAGCGCCTGCTGCGATACGCCTGCCGCGCGCGCCAGCGCGGCGATGGACATCTCCATGTCTTCAGCGATTCTGCGGGCGTCCAACCTGCCAGACTGCGCGTCGCGGAACTCGGGGGTGATCACCTTCAGCAGGTCCGCGGAACGGGCGCGCCGCTCTTCCGCGGCCGGCAGAGAAGCAACCGCCGCCTCGATCGCCGCGTCCGCCTCGCGGATCCGGGCCGCGCTCAGTCGCACCGATCTGCGCACCGTCAGGGGGCGAACCGTCTTCGGCGTCTCTGGTGCCGAAGCCTCGTCCGAGGCAAACACGCGCGCCAGGAGCGTCGCGTTGTGCAAGCGCCAGAAAACAGCCTCGACGTTCCTGATCTCGTCCGCCCCCAGGAAGTCGAATGCTCCCGCTATGCGAGCGGCGCGCACTGCCTCCGCATCCTCTTCGTCGAGCAGCACCACCACGCTTCGCTCCGGCTTCTGGGTGCGGGCTTTGTGGACCAGCCGCGTCACCTCGCCGGGCGTGGAGCTTCCCTCTTCCTTCAGAGTGTTCACGAGTACGACCAGGTCGAGGTCGAATCCAGGCTCCACCCGTGGATGCGATGGCGAAGCGCCCCGATCGAAGTCGCTGTGTGCTTGCGGCGACCGGTTTGCCCTCGGCCTGCGCACCGGCGGGGCAGATGTGCCTGCCATCCGTAGCCGAATCTCGCTTACGAGCTCCTCGATCTCTGGCGTTCGATGACCCACCACCGGGAGCTCGTAGACGGCTGAAGCGGACATAAAGCACACCATAGTTGTAGTGGACCGGCAATCACAGGGCCTAATACCTACAAGCAACACACAACTACCCTACAACTACTATACCACTGCGCCTTCGGAGTGGCAAACAAGAGGGCTGGGCCACGTAGACGTGTCCCAGCCCTCATGGGTTTGAGCGGGTAAGGCGCGGTCAGTCGTCGTCCGTCAGGAACATGGAGAGGACCCAGCTCACCAGGCTGATGACGATTGAGCCCACGACGGCGGGGACGAAGCCGTCGACGTAGAAGCCGTAGCCGAAGTGCTGCGCCGCGAGCGAGGTGAGCCAGAGCATGGCGGCGTTGATGACGAACAGGAAGAGGCCCAGCGTGAGCACGATCAGCCCGCACGCCAGCCCCTTGACGATGGGGCGCGCGACGGCGTTGGCGATGCCCAGGATCAGGGCCACCACGAAGTACGTCTGGAGCCCGCCGGTCACGCGGATCCCCGGGACGAAATACGCCGCGGCCGCCACTGCCAGTGCGGACGCGATCCAGCGCAGGAGGAGGTTCATCGATCGGTGCCGGTGAAGGATGGCGTGCGGTGCCCAGTACCCCCTAAATGCGGATGTGCCCCCCGCTGGCGCAAGGGGCACATCCGCGGGGCACGGCGGCGTGGCTCAGCCGACCAGCTCGGTGCCCGCGAAGAAGAAGGCGATCTCGGCGGCGGCGGTGTCGTCGGCGTCGGAGCCGTGGACGGCGTTGCGGCCCTTGCTCTCCGCGTAGAGCTTGCGGATGGTGCCGTCCGCGGCCTCGGCGGGGTCGGTGGAGCCGATGGTGTCGCGCCACTTCTGCACCGCGTTCTCGGCATCGAGCGCGAGGACGACGGAGGGGCCGCTGCTCATGAACTCCACCAGCTCGCCGTAGAACGGGCGCGCGGCGTGGACCTCGTAGAAGCGCTGCGCCTGCTGCAGGCTGATCTGCACGAGCTTCATCCCCACGATCCGGAACCCGGCCGTCTGGATGTGTGCGACGATGTTCCCGACGTTGCCGGCCTGCACGGCGTCGGGCTTGATCATGGCGAAGGTACGGGGCATGGCGGGTATCCGTGAAGGTGAAAGGTCGGTTTGGAAGTGCGTTAGTGCGTTAGTGCGTTAGTGCGTTAGTGCGTTGGTGCGTGCCGCGTCTTTCATTTTGTCATCCTGAGAGAGCCGCCTCGCCGATCTCCGCCGAGCCCCGAACTCCGGCGGCGATCGAAGGATCTAGCCGGCGGGGCAAGAGGTCGGCGGGTATCCGCGGTCCCCTCGGCACGCGCAGTAGATCCTTCGCTCCGCGCCAAAGGATGGAGCAAGGGCTGCATCGGCGCGGCGCGTCGCTCAGGATGACAAGGGGCATATCAGACGGATTCCATCAGCGCACTTACGCACTTACGCACTTACGCACTAACGCACTAACGCACTGCTTTTCAGAATGCAAACAACTTGCGAAGTATATCCCCCCGCGTCAGAAACCCCGTCAGCTTGCCCTCGTTCGTAACCGGCAGTCGCTCCAGGTCCTTGGAGACCATGATGGAGGTGACCTCGGCGAGGGCCTGGTCCTCGGAGACGCAGATCACGGAGCGCGACATCACGTCGCGCACGCGGAGGGTGCGGATCTCCTCGGGAGAGGGGCTCACGGCGCGGCTCTGCACGCCGGGGAGGAAGTGGCGCAGGAGGTCGCGGTCGGTGACCATCCCCAGCACTTCCCTGCCCTCCCCCACCACCGGGATCGCGCTGAGGTGGTGCTCGCGGACCAGGGCCAGCACCTCCTGCACGCTGTCGTCCGGCGAGACGCGGTAGACGCGCTGCGTCATCACGTCCTTGACCGTCAGGCGCGGCTGGATGGTGATGGCGAGGATCTCCGGAATCGCCAGCACCTCCTCCGCGCTGCGCGCCGCCACCAGGTGGTCCACCGTGGCGTCGTCGCGAAGGGCGCGGGCCAGCGAGGCCACCGTCTGGAGGTACGGGTCCGCGGCGGCGGGCGGGGCGAGCACCAGCACCATCACCTGCGCGTCGCCGCTGGGATCGTCGGCGCTGATGCGGAGCGGCGTCGGAGTCACCCCCAGCGCCACCACCAGCCGCTCCACCGCCTCCGTGCGCAGGTGCGGCAGCAGCACCCGCCCGCCGATGTGGATCAGGTCCCGCACGTGCTGGTCGGTGAAGAGGCGCTCCAATCGCTCCGGCTGCGCCACGTCCCCCGTTTCGATCAGGCGGCGCGCGAGCTGGGATACCGCCTCGTGCACCGTTGAGGCCGCAAGGGGGGCGACGACGTGCGCGGGGCGGAGGATCTCCGTCAGCCGCACCTCGCGCCCCCCTTCACGAGCCATGGGGCTCAGAGTACCTCCTGGATGAGCCCCACGACGTCCACGGGGCGCTTCGCCACGCCGATGCCGTTGTCGCGGAACGCCTGGATCTTCTCCTCGGCGGTCCCTGCCGAGCCGCTGATGATGGCCCCGGCGTGCCCCATGCGCCGCCCCGGAGGCGCCGTCTGCCCGGCGATGAAGCCCACCACCGGCTTGGTGACGTTGGCTTTGATGTAGGCGGCGGCTTCCTGCTCGTCCGTCCCGCCGATCTCGCCCAGCATCACGATCGCCTTCGTCTCCGGGTCCGCCTCGAACGCCGCGATGCAGTCGATGAACGAAGTGCCGTTGATCGGGTCGCCGCCGATTCCCACGCACGTCGTGGTGCCGATCCCCGCGCCCTTGAGCTTGTACACGACCTCGTAGGTCAGCGTCCCGCTCTTGGAGACGAGGCCGACCGGACCCGGCTGCGTGATGTGGCCCGGGATGATCCCCACCTTGCTCTTGCCGGCCGAAAGGAGGCCGGGGCAGTTGGGGCCCAGGAGCCGCGCGCCCTGTTCGAGGACGTAGGGCCGCACGCGGGTCATGTCCAGCACCGGCACGCCCTCGGTGATGCAGACGATGAAGTCGATCCCTGCGTCGGCGGCCTCGAACATCGCGTCCGCGGCGAAAGCCGGGGGCACGTAGATGACGGAGGTGTTGGCGCCGCCTTCCTTCACCGCCTCGGCGACGGTGTTGAAGATGGGCACCTGCCCCTCGAACTTCTGCCCGCCCTTACCGGGCGTCACGCCGGCCACGACTTTCGTGCCGTACTCCATCATCTGCTTGGTGTGGAACGAGCCGTCGCGGCCCGTGATCCCCTGCACCACCAGGCGCGTGTCGTTGTCGATGAAGATGCTCACTGGGCCTCCCCGTTGGCCAAAGCGACCGCCTTCTGCACGGCCTCGTCCATGTCGGTCAGCGCGGTGAATCCCGCTTCGTTCAGGATCTTGACCGCGATCTCTTCGTTGGTGCCGGTCAGGCGGATCACGATGGGGATCTGCATGTCCAGCTGGCGCGTGGCCGTCACGATGCCGTTCGCCACGTCGTCGGTGCGCGTGATGCCGCCGAAGATGTTGAACAGGATCACCTTGACCGCCGGGTCGCTGGTGATGATGCGCAACGCGTTCACCACCTTCTCCGGGTTCGACGAGCCGCCGATGTCGAGGAAGTTGGCCGGGTCGCCGCCGTAGTACTTCACCAGGTCCATGGTGGCCATCGCCAGCCCGGCGCCGTTCACGCAGCAGCCGACGTTGCCGTCCAGCTTGATGAAGGTCAGCCCCGCCTCGCGCGCCTGCACCTCGGCCGGCGCCTCGGAGCTCTCGTCGCGCAGCGCCTCGATGGCCGGCAGGCGGAAGAGCTCGTTGTCGTCGATGTTGAACTTGGCGTCGATCGCCTTGACCTCGCCCGAGGGCGTAGTGATCAGCGGGTTGATCTCGGCCAGCGAGCCGCCCGCCTCCATGAACGCCTTGTAGAGCTGCTGGAGGATCTTGGCCGCGGCGCGCTGCTGCTTCACGTCGGTGTACAGTTTGGTGGCAAGCTCGTACGCCTGGTGCGGAAGGAGCCCGTAGCGCGGGTCGATCGGCAGCTTGATGATGGCTTCGGGGTTGGTGTGCGCCACCTCTTCGATGTCCACCCCGCCCGCCGCCGACACCATGAAGACGGGCGCATGGCTGGCGCGGTCCAGGATGATGCCGACGTACGCCTCGCTCGCGATGTCCTCGGCCGGCGCGACGAGCACCTTTTGCACCGGGAGGTCCTTGATGGTCAGCTTGAGGATGGCCTCGGCCTTCTCGCGCGCCTCTTCGGGCGTGTTGGCGAGCTTTACGCCGCCGGCCTTGCCGCGCCCGCCGGCGTGCACCTGGGCCTTGATCACCACGGCCCCGCCCAGGCGGCGCGCGATCTCTTCGGCCTGCTCCGGCGTGGTCGCCACCTCGCCTATGGGGACGGGGATCCCCTGCGCGGCCAGGAGCTCTTTGGCCTGGTATTCGTGGATGTTCACCGGGACAGTTCCGGTTCGGGTGATGAAAAAGAGTGCCGTGCCGCGCACTCCGGACTTCCGCCGAAAAGGCGCAGCATGATAGCGGGCGGATCTATTCGCGGCAACGTCTTGCGCGCGCGGGCTCTTACGCGGACCGCCTCCGCATCAGCCACGCCCCCGCCCCCAGCAGCAGCAACCCGATCGCGAGAACGAGCGCACTCGTCACGACCGGGTCGCCGTACATCACCGTCATCACCCCAAACGCCACCACCGCGCCGCCGGCAATCAGCAGCACGAGCGCGAGCAGGATGCGGAGTGGAGTCATCGAGCGTTCGCCAAGGCCCTCAACGGAATCTCACGCAGAGGCGCAGAGACGCAGGAGAGGATAACAACGAGGGAAAAATGTCTCTTCTTTTCTCTTCCTGCGCCTCTGCGCCTCTGCGTGAGGCCATTGGTTCTCTCACGCGCCGCCCTTTGTGGGACGGCGCGTGCGTTGGAGCGGTTCAGGCGGGCGGTCAGTGGCCGACGGAGGGGCCGCCGATGCCCTCGCCGGCGAGCCAGCCTTCCATCTCGGAGCGGATCTGCTCGAGGCGCTCGGGGGTCTTGGCCTCGTAACGGGCCACCAGCACCGGCTCCGTGTTGGAGGCGCGGATCAGCCCCCACCCGTCGCCGAAGAGGACGCGGGCGCCGTCCACGTCGATCACCTCGTGGTTCGCGCGGAAGTGCGCGGTGGCGCGCGCTACGATGGCGAACTTGGTCTCCTCGGTGGCCGGGTAGCGCAGCTCGGCGGTGGAAACGAAGACCGGGAACTCGGCGATCCACTCGCTCAGCGGGCGACCCTGACGGGCGACGATGTCGATCAGCAGGACGGCGCCGTAGAGGGCGTCGTCGTAGCCGAAGTAGTTGTCGCCGAACATGATGTGGCCCGAAAGCTCGCCCGAGAGCAGCGACCCCTCCTCCTTCATCCGCTTCTTGATCAGCGAGTGGCCGGTGGCGTTCATCACCGGCACGCCGCCCACCTTTTCCAGCATCTCGGGAAGGAGTTGCGAGCACTTCACGTCGAACACCACCTTCTGCCCCGGCCCGCGGCGCTGGATCAGGTCCAGGCCGTAGAGCAGGAGGAGCGTGTCGCCGCGCACGATCTCGCCGCGGTCGTCGATGGCGCCGATGCGGTCCGCGTCGCCGTCGAAGGCCACGCCCAGGTCCGCGCCCTCCGCCTTCACGCGGGCGATGATGTCCACCAGGTTCTTGTCCACCACCGGGTCAGGGTGGTGGTTGGGGAAGGTTCCGTCCGACTCGCAGAAGATGGGGATCACCTCCACGTTGCCGCCCAGCGCCGTCAGCAGGCGCTCGGCCACGATGGAGCCGGTGCCGTTGCCGCAGTCCACCACCACCTTGAGCTTGCGCCCGATGGTGAAGCGCTCCGCGATGTAGCGGACGTAGTCGTCCATCACGTCGCGGTTCTCCACGCTCCCTTCCCCGCTCTCGTAGTCGCTCTCCTCGATCATGCGGCGCACCTCCTGGATGGAGTCGCCGTAGATGGAGCCGCCGAGCGTCATCTTGAAGCCGTTGTACTGAGGCGGGTTGTGCGACCCCGTCACCTGCAGCCCGCCGTCCAGCTCGCCGTGGTAGACCGCGAAGGAGTGCACGGGGGTGGGCACCAGGCCCACGTCTACCACGTGCACGCCGGCGGCCACCATCCCGCGGCGCACGCCGGCGGCGAGGTCTTCGGAGGTGAGGCGGTTGTCGCGCCCCAGCGCCAGCGTCGGCCGGGGCTTGCCCAGGCGGCGGATGGCGAGGCTGGCGAAGGCGCGGCCGATCTGCTCGGCCACCTCCACGGTAACGTCGGGACCTACGACGCCGCGGATGTCGTACTGACGGAAGATGTGCGGATTGGCCATGTCTCTCCTCAGGCGGTGAGCACCAGCGCCACGCACTCGATCTCCACCGCGCAGTTGCGCGGGAGGCCGGCGGCCTGCACGGTGGACCGCGCCGGGGCGTGGTCGCCGAAGTGGCGCCCGTACACCTCGTTCATGGCCGTGAAGTCGTTCATGTCGCGCAGGAACACCGTCGTCTTGACCACCGCCGACAGGTCGGAGCCGGCCTCCCGCAGCACGGCGGCCAGGTTCTTCATCACCTGCTCCGTCTGCGCCACCACGTCGCCCTCGATGAGCTGCATGCTCACGGGGTCGAGCGCGATCTGCCCGGCGGTGAAGACGAAGCCGCGGGCCACGATGGCCTGGCTGTACGGGCCGATGGCGGCGGGCGCCTGGTCGGTGTGGACCTTTTGGAGAGACGTCATGGCTGCCTTGGAAGTGCGTGAGTGCGTGAGTGCGTTAGTGCGCCTGCGGGTCGAGCATCGCGCGTAGCTCGTCCGGCGAGACGGTGGCGACGCCGGGTTTGCCCACCTCGATCCCCGCGGCGAGATTGGCGAGGACGGCGGCCTCCTCGATGGTCGCGCCGGCGGCCAGGGCTACGGCCAGGAACGCCGTCACCGTGTCGCCCGCGCCGGAGACGTCGTAGACCTCCCGCGCCTGCGTGGGGATGCGGAACGAGCTGCCGCCCTCCGAGCGCAACGCCATCCCGTCCTCGCCCAGCGTCAAGAGGAGGTGGCGGGCGCCGCTCCGGGTGCGAGCGTTCTCCAGCCAGTCGTCGTCGCCTGCGCGGACGGGCGTGGCCATGGCGGTGCCCAGCTCGACCGCGTTGGGCTTGAAGACGGTGGCGCCGCCGAATGCGAAGAAGTTGCGGAACTTGGGGTCCACCACGCTGGGGATCCCCGCCGCCTCCGCCGCGTCGAGCGCCGTGCGAATCACGGAGGGCACCAGGACCCCCTTGTTGTAGTCCTCCAGCACCAGCGCGTCGCACGCGGCGACGGCGGCGCGGACGTGCTCGCACAGCTCGGCGGCGCACTCGTCCGGGAGGTCGTCGTCGCGCTCGCGGTCGAAGCGCACCACCTGCTGCTGCCGCGCCACCACGCGCGTCTTGGTGGTGGTGGGGCGGTCGGGGCGCTCCACGAGCCGCGCGTGCACCTTGCCGCCGTCCAGCTCCGCCAGCTCGCGGCGGATCTGCGCCCCGGCGGCATCCATCCCCACGTAGCCCACCACCTCGCACGCGGCGCCCAGCGCGGCCACGTTGGCGGCCACGTTGGCGGCCCCGCCCAGCGCCGTCCGCTCCTCCGTGACGTGCACCACCGGCACCGGCGCCTCGGGCGAGATGCGGCTGACGGCGCCTACGAGGTACACGTCCAGCATCAGGTCGCCGACCACCGCCACGCGAAGGCCGCGCCCGCGCTCCAGGATCTCGTCCAGCCGCGCCCGCGTGAGCCGCTCCATCCGCCCCAGACGTTCAGTGCACGCTTCCGGGCCCCGGGGCCGGGAAAAGGAGCGCCAATGTAGGCGGGCGGTGGGGGGGAGACAAGACGGGGAATGGGGAATGGGGAATGGGGGACCCACGCCTCGTAGGGGCGCGATTCATCGCGCCCGTGCCCGACGCGGCCCCACCGCCTGGCCTCGCTGGCCTGACCGTCGCCATATCACACCGAACCCGTAGGGGCAGACCTGCGTGTCTGCCCGCCCTCTCCCCCGCCCCAATTCACGCGTTGCGCGCCGGAACCCTCGTAGGGGCAGCCCCGCGTGGCTGCCCGTGCCCCGTGCTGGGCCGTGGCCTGCTGGTGCCCACCGATGCCTGCGGCCATTGTGCCCGGGCGAGTAAACTCGCGGCAACAACAGCACAAAGTCCGCCTGCGCGGACTCGCGGGCGGGATCTGCACAGGGCGGCGGTCATCCAGGTGGCGCGCGGAGAGGCGGGCGGCCGTCACGCGGGTGGGAGCAGGTCCAGAACGCGGGCAGACACGTGCGGGGGGCCTACGACATCTGTGTGCACGGACGGGAGGCGGTGCGGCGCCGGCCACGGGCGCGATGAATCGCGCCCATACGGCATCTGCCGGCGGTCAGGCGCGGGGCAGCGTCGTGCACGGCCGCGTGCGCAACGCGGCCAGATGCACGCCACCGCCCCTCCCCCAGGTTGTTTTGGGGGAGGGGCCGCGAGGAACGAGCGGGGGAGGGGGCCCCTCTCACCACCCCAGCACCTCCTCAATCTGCCGCGCCAGCTCCATCGGATCGAACGGCTTGGTGAGGACGCCGTTCACCCCCAGATCCTGAAACCGCGTGCGGTCCGTGGCCTGCACCTTGGCGGTCAGGAGGATCACGGGGATCTCCGCGGTCGCGGGCTGCGCGCGCAACGCCCGAAAGGTGGAGGGGCCGTCCATCTCCGGCATCATCACGTCCAGCAGGATCGCGTCGGGCATGTGCTCGGCGGCGAGGCGGAGGCCCTCGGCGCCGGAGCTGGCGCTGGAGACCTCCCAGCCGGCGACCGCCTCCAGAGCGAGCTGCGCCACCTCGCGGATGTCGTCCTCGTCGTCGATCACCAGAACACGTCTGCTCATCAGGAGGCGGGTATCAGGGGAAAAAAGACGCGCTCCGGCCAGGGAGGAGGCCGGAGCGCGTTGATGTGCATGCGCGGCGCTATTCCTCGTCGCCCGCGCCGTTGGAGCCGCCCGAGGAACCGAGGCGCGACTGCACGTGCTCCACGCCTTCCTGCGTTATGGCGTATTGCTTCCGCGCCTGACGCGTGGTGCCCATCTTCTTCTTCTGCGTCATCAGCGGCGGGCGCGAGCGCAGGTTCGATTCGATGGCGCGCGTGATGTTGGGGACCGGCAGGCCGTTGCGCTTCAACTCGGCGTTGATCGCCTGGCTGGTGACGGTGCGGTCCGGGCGGCCCTTGGAGAGCACGTAGGCGCCCAGAAGCGCGCGCTCCGCCATCGTCTCCGGACGCCACTGTTCCACCAGCGCGCCCACCTGCGCGACAGGCCGCCGCGGGCCCGTTCCCGAGCCCTTGGGACGGCCCGGACGTCGCTTGACGGGCTCTTCGGTGGCCGTGCTTTCCTCGGAGGATGCGCCCGCGGAGGAGCCGGACGAGCGGCCACCGCCCTGGAAGGCGCGCTGCAGGAGGATGTCGCGCGCGTGCTCCTTGAGCACGGGGTCGTAGCTGGAAATCGCCGCGTTGATCTCGTCGAGCAGCGCTCTGACTTCACGCAGGTCGGTCATAGGGTGTCATGTTCTGGGGCTTTCGCGCGCACGGTCGTGCGGGCGGAGCACCACGTTGCGGGCCGGGTTGCGGTCCTGTGGACGCGCAATGTTGCCGGTACGCAACATTTAATCCGCGGCGGCCAGTGCCGTCAAGTAGTGCTGGTATGCCTCGTCGCCGAAGCACACCACCGTGACCTCCTCCGGAAGCTCGTTTTCGCGCAGATGTGTGAGCACGGTGGCCATTGCGATGCGCGCCGCTCGCGCCAGCGGGAAGCGATATGCGCCGGTGCTGATCGACGGGAATGCAATGGTGCGCAGCCCCCGCTCCGTGGCGAGCGCCAGAGAATTGCGCCACGCGGAGGCCAATAATTCATCCTCACCATGACTCCCGTCCTGCCATACCGGCCCGACGGTGTGGATCACCCAGCGCGCGGGCAACCTGTAGCCGCGCGTGATCTTGGCCTCCCCCGTGCGGCAGCCGCGCAGCATGCGGCACTCGGCGACCAGTTCCGGTCCCGCCGCGCGATGAATGGCGCCGTCCACGCCGCCGCCACCGAGCAGCGAGGTGTTGGCGGCGTTCACGATGGCGTCCACATCCACCTTCGTGATGTCGCCGTTTGTGATGCGGATGCGCTCCTTGGGCGTCATGAGTCGCGCATGGCAAGTCCCGCCGTGGTCATGAGGGCCGCTCCGGACGCGAGCCATCGCGCCAGGCTCTCCTCTTCCTTTTCGATCCCCAGCCCCCACGTCGCGTCGGTGATCAGGGTCACGGGGAGGGCTCGCTGAGGCGCCAGCATCCCCTCCACCGCCTGCTTGACGCACACGTCGCGCGCCACGCCGGCCACGAACACCTCCACCGGCTTCTTCAGCTCCTCGCGAAGGGCGCGGATGAGGTCGTCGGTGGCGCGGTTCCCCTCGAACACGTCGAACTTGCTCTTGTGGATGAAGATGGGCCTGCGCGTCGCCACCGCGCGGCGCGCCGCGGCCCTGGCGTCTTCGGGGGTGGCGGCGCGGGAGAGGACGATCGGGTCCTCGGGATGGATGGAGGCGAGGATCTGCGCGCCTTCCCGCTCGGCCGCGTCGTCGGAGAGGCCCATGCAGTGCGGCGGATAGGTGCCGCGCGACGGATCGGGCGCGACGGCGTCGATCTCCTCGTCCGCGTACGAGTGCCAGTCGCCCGTGAAGACCATGACGTCGCAGCGGGCGCGCATCCACTCCACCGCGCGCTCGATGGCGGGGATCGCCTGCGTGGCGCCCGCGTCCTGGCCGTTGTCGAAGAGGTCGTGGACGTACAGGCGCCCTCCCTGCTCCGGCGGCAGAAGGAAGTCGTTCTGCGCGTCCACCACCCAGCCGATGCGCGCCTTCATCGCGCGCTCCGGCCCGGGTACACGGGCTTCGCGGCGCGCTTCCACGCGGTGGCGTCCACGCGCGCCAGCACCGCCGCGACGACGGACTCGGGGATGCCCTCGGGAGTGCTCTCGCCGCGCGCGCGGGCGGCGCCGAAGGCCGGCCAGTAGTGCGCGAGCACCTGGTCCGCCTCTGCGTAGGTGAAGCCGAGCTCGCTCTCGTCGGTCTGCCCCGGCCACAGGTCGGCGGAGGGCGCCTTGTTGACTACGACGGATGGGACGCCGGACGCCTCCGCGAGCTGCCACACCTCCGTCTTCAGGAACGGCGAGAGGACCTCGATGTCACTCGCCGCGTCGCCGTGGATGGTGAAGTAGCCCAGGAGGTTCTCGGTGCGGTTCTCGGTGCCCAGGACGAGCGTGTCGCCTGCCATGTTGGCGAAGGTGTAGAGCGTGACGGCGCGATGGCGGGCCTTGAGGTTTCCCAGCGCCAGCACCGCGCGCACGTTGGCCGGATCGGCCGCGAGCACCTCGTGCAGCCCCGACGCCGCCGCCGACGCATCCACCGCCGCAGCGATGTCGATCGTCCGCCACTCCGCCTCCGGCAGGCGCTCGGCCACGGCGCGCGCATCGTTGAGCGACGCCGGCGCCGATGCCGCATGGCGTCCGCTGCCGTACGGCATCGACAGCAGCACGACGTTCTCCGGGCCGAGCGCGCGCGCCGCCACCATGGCCGCAACGGCGCTGTCCACACCCCCCGAGAGCCCCATCACCACCCGCCGCATCCCCGCCCCTCGCACCACGCCGGCCAGCCACTCCGCCATCGCCGCCAGCTCCGCCTCCGCATCGATGCGGAGCGTGGCGGGGACCTCGCGACGGGTAGCGGAGTCTGCGTTCGTTGCGGTCATATCGATCTCCCATGGTCCAGGGGGATGTTCATCATCGTTGTGAACTGCATCTCGCACATCTTTTAGTACTAGGCACTTGGCACTAGGCACTTGGCACTTCGGTTCACCCCGCCCGCCCCCAATCCAGCCTCACCAACCTCGGATTCGGGCGGAAGCTCCGCCCCACCTTCCCCGCCTCCGCGCCGTCCAGCCGCACCACGTCCGCGGTGAAGTCGAAGTCGCTGAGGAGCCCTCCGGTGCCGTCGCTGTGGCCCAGCAGGCTGCTCCCCACGCCGTACGCCGCGACGGGAACCTGCTGCGCCTCGAACTGGCGGATCTTGTTCGGTTTGAAGCCGCCGCTCACCACGATTCCGACCTCGGGGAAGCCCTCCACGTCGAGCGCCGCGCGCATCTTTCGAACGAGGTGCGCGTTGACGCCGGTTAGGGACGCGCGCCCCCACACTTCCGGATCGCCGATCAGCGAATCGTCGATCAGCCGCTCGCTGGTGTCCACGCGAACGGCTGCCAGCGAGCCCGGGCCGAACTCGGCGCGCATCGCCCGCGCCACCTCCAGCGCGGTGCGGACGGAGTTGTTCTCGTAGTCCACAAGGCTCATCACCTGCACCTCCGGCTCCTCCGCGCGCAGGTAGCGAGCGAAGGCGAGCGTGGCGGCCACGGTGTCGCCGCCAAAGGTGGCGATCATGGCGTGCGGCATCGTCCCCACCCCCGGAGAGCCCCACCACGAGCCGGCCGCGTCGCTGGACACGCTGCGCGCGCCGCCGATCTGCGCCGCGTAGCCGTCCGGCGTCTGCACGCGCCAGTCGTCGTGGCGCGGGGCCATGAAGATGACCGGCTTTCCCGCCGCCGCCTCCACCACGGCGCGCGTGTTGGTGGCCACGAGCGATCGCCGCGCCAGCACCCCCAGCAGCGGCGTCTCCAGGTGCCCGAACGCGCGGTACGGCCCGGTGATGTGCATCACCGTCTCCCACGACTCCGAGCCTTCGGCGTTGATCGAATCGCCTTCCAGGAGCGTGTCGACGGTGAGGCGGGTGTAGTCGCACCCCTCCGCGAGCTGCGTCTGGAGCAGGCGGAGCGCCTCGTAGACGCCGGCCAGCACGCCGCCCTTCTTGGCGAAGACCTGGAGCGTGACCTCCGGATCGATCCCGGCGTGGCGCAGCGTGGCCGTGGTGCGCACGAAGTAGCGGTCCGAGAGCCATCCCGAAGCCATGCGCGGGTCGAACTGGAAGAGCCCGGCCGGGAAGCGCGCGAGGCCCTCGTGAAGCTCCGCCTGGCGATCGAGCTCCGCCGCGGGTGATTGCGATGTCATGATATCGGCCGTGTGTCTCGTGACGAGAACGAATGCACCCGAAAAAGCGAACGCCGCAACGTTCTGAAAACGAGAATAATGCTCCCGCTACGCACTGTCAAGCTTCCCCGGTCGCGGCGGATGAGTCTTCCCCGCCCTCCAGAGGCAGCCAGGGGAAGCGGATCGAGGTCTCCAGGCGCGCGCGCAGCGTGTCTTCGCGGAAGCGGAAGAGCTCGGGCGGGACGCCGGGACCGCCCGTGTCGCGCGTGCGCCGCTTTCCCGTGCCCTGTACAATGCGCGGGGCGCGCGTGGCGCGGTCATCCTTGGCGGCGGCCACGGCGCGCCGGAAGTTGGCTCGGTGCAGCGGACGGCCCGCGATGACTTCGCAGCCCGCTTGAAGCTCGTCGAGCGTGAACTCGGCGCCCAGCAACGCCATCAGCGCCGCGGGGAGGTACTTGATCTTGCCGCGCAGACGACCCAGCGCGTCGGCCATGATCTCGCGGTGGTCGAACGCCATCGGCCGGCCGAACGCCTTCGCGCCGTCACCAGTGACGCGGCCCCAGGTGTCGCGATGCGCCTCCTCCACCAGCCCCGCCTCCCGCAGCAAGGCGAGGCGCTCGGAGACGCGCTCCTCGTTCCACTCGCGCAGCCCGAAACCCCAGGCGAACTCCACCCGCTCCGCCCGGTCGCCGCCCTGGCCGCGCGCCCATTCATCGAGCGCGCGCAACGCGGATTGCGCCGCGGCCCGGCCGTCCGCGGAGCGCAGGTCTTCCCAGGGGAAATACGTGTAGACGTCCTCCCAGCGCGCGTCCGTGGCGTCGTCGCCGTGCTGGGGGTCGAAGCCGCCGCCGTCACGCCGCACCAGCATCAGATAGGCGTTCGTGGTGACGCGTGAGCCACGCGAGACCCACTCGCCCGTCTCGGGATCGCGCGCGCCGGCGAACTGGCGCGGGTCGCGG
Source organism: Longimicrobium sp. (assembly GCA_036387335.1). NCBI lineage: Bacteria > Pseudomonadati > Gemmatimonadota > Longimicrobiia > Longimicrobiales > Longimicrobiaceae > Longimicrobium > Longimicrobium sp. Next base: position 7,420 of record DASVTZ010000083.1, on the reverse strand, counting down.
CCGTTGGTGCTGTAGCTGCCGAGCGGCTCCACGTGCTCGGGCGCCGGGCACCCGGTCTCCTCGCGCAGCTCGCGAAGGGCGGCCTCGCGCGAGTCGCGGTCGCCGGCCCAGTCCATGAAGCCGCCGGGCCACGCATCCAGCCCCGCGAACGGCTCGCCGCCGCGCACCACCACGAGCGCCTGGAGCTGCGTGGCGCCCCCTTCGCGGCCCAGCGCCAGGGCGACCGCGTCACCCGTGACGGCGTGGCGCGGATATTCGCGCGCATCGTACTCCAGCGCCCACTCCGGCGGGTCGCCCCCCGGGTCCACCCCGCGCACCTCCGCACCATCCCCCATCGCTCCCCCTTGCTGACCGGAATCATTGCGCGGCACGTTGAGCACGCTGCGGGCCAGACGGCAGGGAGCTGGGGCTCACATGACGTCTGTCATACCAAAGTGGTGACGTGCGGGATTGTACGGCGCCGCGCGCGGGGCGCATCTTCAGACCAGTGCCTTAGTGCATCGGTGCATGAACGCGGGACGGCCCAACTTTGTCATCCTGAGGGAGCCGCCCGGCGGATGTTGACGGTGCGCCGTACTCCTGCGGCGACCGAAGGATCTAGCCGGCGAGGCAAGAGGCCGGCGCGCCACGACGGAGCCCTCGACACGCGCAGTAGATCCTTCGCTCCGCGCCAGAGTTCGGAGCCGTACGGAGGTTGGTGCCGCGCGTCGCTCAGGATGACAGATTGGGGGTGACCACGCACTCACGCACTCACGCACTCACGCACTTCCCTTCACCACGCGTCCCTGGAATCCCATGTCCATTCTGAGAAAAACCCTGCGAACCATCCCGCTGCTGGCGGCGCTTTCGGTCCCGCTGGCGGCGCAGCAGCCGGCCACGCTTTTCCGCAACGCGCGCGTGTTCGACGGCACGCGGGTGCTGGAGCGCACGGACGTGCTGGCTGAGGGCGGGCGCATCACGCGCGTGGGCCGCGGCCTCGCGGCGCCCGCGGGAGCCGCGGTGGTGGACGCGAGCGGCAAGACGCTCCTCCCCGGCCTGATCGACGCGCACACGCACAGCTTCGGCGACGCGCTGCGCGAGGCCCTCGTCTTCGGCGTGACCACCGAGCTGGACATGTTCACGGACCACCGCATGGCCGCCACGGCGCGCGCCGAGCAGGCGTCCGGACGGGCCAGCGCGCGCGCGGACCTCTTCTCCGCCGGCACGCTGGTGACGGCGCCGCGCGGGCACGGCACCGAGTACGGGATGACGATCCCCACGCTGTCGTCGCCGGACTCGGCGCAGGCGTTCGTGGACGCGCGCATCGCGGAGGGCTCGGACTACATCAAGCTGGTGTACGACGACGGCCGCACGTACGGGATCAAGATAGCGACGCTGGACAGCGCCACCCTGCACGCGGCCATCGCCGCGGCGCACCGGCGCGGGAAGCTGGCCGTGGTGCACGTGGGCGACGCGGCGGGCGCCCGCACGGCGATCGCGGCCGGGGCGGACGGGCTGGCGCACCTCTTCGTGGACCGGCAGGCGGACGCCGGATTCGCGGCTTTGACGGCGCGGCGGCATGCGTTCGTCGTCCCCACGCTGACGGTGCTGATGAGCATCACCGGCACGGGCGGCGGCGCTCCGCTGGTGCAGGATGCGCGTCTGATGCCGTACCTGACGCCGCCGGTGCGCGCGATCCTCGCGCAGGGCTTCCCGCGCCGCGCGGGCACCCCCGCGACGAGCTACGCCGCGGCGCAGGCCACCGTGCGCCAGCTTCGTGCGGCGGGCGTCCCGATCCTGGCGGGCACCGATGCGGGGAACCCTGGCACCGCGCATGGCGCGGCCATGCACCGCGAGATGGAGCTGCTGGTGGGCGCCGGCCTCAGCCCGCTGGAGGCGCTCACCGCCGCCACGGCCGGCCCGGCGCGCGCCTTCCGCCTGGCGGACCGCGGCCGCATCGCGCCGGGGCAGCGGGCGGACCTGCTTCTCGTGAACGGCGACCCTACGCGCGACATCACCGCCACGCGCGACATCGCGGGCGTGTGGAAGGGCGGCGTGCCGGTGGACCGCGCGTCCTTTGCCCGCGCCGTGGCCGACCAGGTCGCCAACGCCGGCCGTCCCATGCGCATCGCCGGGAACGGGCTGGTGAGCGACTTCGAGAACGGGATGACATCCGCGCCCGGGAACTGGTTCCCATCCCCGGACAGCTTCGGCGGCGGCACCTCCACGGGCGAGGTCAAGGTGGTGGAGGGCGGCGCGGGCGGCACGGGACACGCGCTGTCGATCTCCGGCACCATCACCACCACGATTCCTCAGCCCTGGTACGGCGCCATGTGGAGCCCAGGCGCGCAGCCCATGGCCCCCGCGGACCTCTCCGCCAGGCAGGGCATCGCCTTCCAGACGCGCGGCGACGGCAAGACGTACCGCGTAATGGTGTTCGCGCGCAGCAAGGGGATGGCGCCGCTGATCCGCACCTTTGTGGCCGGCCCCGCGTGGAGCGAGGTCTCGTTCGCCTGGTCCGACTTCGGCACCGACGGCCACGACGTGATGGGCGTGGTGATCGCGGGCGGCCCCCAGCCGGGCCCCTTCGGCTTCCTCATCGATGACCTGCGCCTCAAGTGATCTCACGCGGAGGCGCGGAGACGCGGGGAGAGCACGCGAAGTTCTCTCTGCGTCTCCGCGTCTCCGCGTGAGGCCGCGGTTCGGATGACGGTACACACTCCAGAGTAGAAGATGAAGATGCGGCGATGGCGGCTCCTGCCCGCGGATGGACAGATCGGCTGGCTGCCGTACGTGTGGCTGGTGTACCTGGGCAGCTTCCTGGCCCAGCCGGTGATGCGCTGGCGCACGGACCGCCTCGGATTCGCCGAAGCGCTGATGACCGCGGCGGCGCTGGCGCTCTTCCTCCTGTCGTACTTCCGCGGATTCTGGGTGAACGGCCCCGAGATCCTGCGCGTCATCGGGATGCAGGTGCTGCTCGGGGCGGTGATGATGCCGCTGAACCCGAGCGCCTTCGTCTTCTTCGTGTACGCGGCAAGCTTCGCGTCGCGGCTGGGCAGCGACCGCGCCGCGGTTCGCGGCATCGGCGCGATAGCGGGCATCGCGCTCGCGGCGGCGGTCCTTTCCGGCGCCCCGCTCGCCTACATGATCGCGGGGCCGGGGCTGGCCATCATCATCGGGGCCGCGAACCTGCAGCAGGCGCAGGTGAGGCGCGCCAACGAGAGCCTCCTCATCGCCCGCGACCAGGTGCAGCGCCTCGCCGCCGTCGCCGAGCGCGAGCGCATCGCCCGCGACCTCCACGACGTCCTGGGGCACACCCTGTCGCTTATCGTCCTCAAGTCCGAGCTCGCCGCCAAGCTGGCCCCGCGCGACGCCGACCGCGCCGCGCGCGAGATGCGCGACGTGGAAGAGGTCTCCCGCAAGGCGCTCCAGCAGGTGCGCGAGACGATCCGCGGCTACCGCGCCACCCTGGCGGACGAGGTGGCGCAGTCGCACACCCTGCTGGACGCGGCGGGGATCCGCTCCGCCTTCCATACCGAGCCCGCGGAGCTCGACAGGGCGGCGGAGGAGGCGCTCGCGCTGGCCCTTCGCGAGGCCGTCACCAACGTCGTGCGCCACTCGCGCGCCCAGTCGTGCCGCGTGTCGCTGCGCGCCAAGGGCGGATGGTGCATCCTGGAGGTGGAGGACGACGGGCGGGGTGGCAGCGCGCCGGAGGGAAGCGGCCTGCGCGGGATGCGCGAGCGCGTGGCGGCGCTGGACGGCGTGATGCTGCGCGCGCGGGGAGCAGAAGGGCGCGGCACGCGGCTGGAGGTGATGGTCCCCGCGCGGCAGCCGGCGGAGGCAGCGCCATGATCCGCGTGGTGATCGCGGAGGACCAGACCATGGTGCTGGGCGCCCTCGCCGCGCTGCTGGAGATCGAGAGCGACATCCAGGTGGTGGCCCGCGCCCAGAACGGCCGCGAGGCGCTGGACGAAGTGGAGGCGCATCGCCCAGACGTGCTCCTCACCGACATCGAGATGCCGGAGATGACGGGGCTGGAGGTGGCCGCCGAGGTGGCGCGCCGCAAGCTCCCCACGCGCGTCGTCATCCTCACGACGTTCGCCCGCGCGGGCTACCTGCGCCGGGCGCTCGACGCCGGCGCCGCGGGGTACCTGCTCAAGGACAGCCCCTCGGAGGAGCTGGCGAACGCGGTACGCCAGGTGCACGCGGGCGGCCGCGCCATCGACCCCGAGCTCGCCCGCGAGGCGTGGACCGAGCGCGACCCGCTCAGCGACCGCGAGCGCCAGGTCCTGCGCCTCGCCGCCGACGGGGCCACCGGCGCGGCCATCGCGGCGAAGCTCTTCCTCTCCGAGGGCACCGTCCGCAACTACCTCTCAGACGCCATCTCCAAGCTGGGAGCGGCCAATCGCGTGGAGGCGGCGCGGATGGCGAGGGAGAAGGGCTGGCTGTAGCGCGACGGTGCGCGCAACAAGATTGTTGTGGATGCGGATGCGCGAGGTAGATTGGCCATCGTACGCCATGCGATATCCCACCCGTTCCCCTCGAGGTCCGATGCGAAACGTTTCCGTGCTTCTGCTGTCCCTCGCCGCCGCGTGCGCCCCCGCGGCGACGACGACGACCACCGACAGCCCCGCGCCGGCACCCGCGGCCCCGACCGCGGCGCCCGCCGCCTGGAGAACGGGCAACTACAGCGCGACCGTCACGGCCGCCAATCTCCCGGCGGGTGCGCCGGCGGACGAGCTGGCGGGCGCGTGGGAGATCCAGTTCCACGAAGGGAACCACTTCATCGTGATGCGCAACGGAGCGCAGATGCTGCAGGGGCACTACCAGGTCAGCGACGGCCGGCTCTCCTTCGGGACGGGCGAAACGGGGCCGTACGCCTGCAACGTGGCCGCGTCGTACACCTGGAGGACGACGGGCACGCAGACCACCTTTTCGCCGGTGGGGACCGACTCGTGTATGGGGCGCGCCGTGATCCTGGGCAATCGCGCGTTCTCCTATTCGCCATGAGCTGATCCAGGCACACGGAAACGAGAGGCCCGGCCAGCGCACTGCTGGCCGGGCCTCTTCGTGCGTGATGCGCAAGGGCGGAATACTTGCAGGACGTACCCTGAAGAGCTGAGCAGCAACGTCGACGGATCAGCCTCCGCCCTCGCGATCCCCGGCACATGCCCGATCCACCCGTCCCCTCCGGCAGCGCCGTCGCCGATCGCCCGCGCGGTGAGCCGCCGATCGCGCCGCAGCGAAAGGCGCGCTGGTGGTCGTCGGACACGCGTCGCACCCCCGCGCGGCCCTGCCTCAACTGCGGCGACCCCACCGTGAGCGCCTTCTGCCCCACCTGCGGGCAGCGCAAGGTGGAGGTGAGGGTCTCGCTCCGGCGGATGCTCCTCGAGCTGCTCGAGGACCAGCTCGCCGTCAACGCGACGCTACCGCGCACGGTGGGCGCGCTCCTCTTTCGCCCCGGCCATCTCACCACCGAGTACGTGAAGGGACGCATCGTGCGCTACGTGCCGCCGTTCCGGCTGTACCTGGTCAGCTCGGTCCTCTTCTTCGTCCTCCTTCCGCTCGCCGCCGACGCCAACATCATCGCGGACCAGGTCGCCCGCGACAATGCGGTACAGGCGAGGCGCGAGGCCGCCCCGGCGCCCGCGAACACGGGCGGGCTTCCGGCCCCGCCCCCGCCGCCCGAACGGCCGCGCGAGGGGATGGACATCAGCATCGCGTACAAGGACACGGCGGCGGTGCCCGCCTGGCTGAAGCCGCTGAACCGCCGCCTCACCCGCACCGGCGAGCGCCTCAAGAGCATGCCTCCCGGCGAGGCGATGCGGACGCTGATCGCGGCGATGGAGGAGAACGCGCCCAAGGGCGTGTTCCTCATGATGCCGCTCTTCGCCTTCTTCCTCAAGGTGCTGTACTTCCGACAGAAGCGGTTCTTCGTGGAGCACTTCGTCTTCGCGCTGCACGTGCACTCTCTCGCGTTCGTGCTCTCCACCGTGGGGATGCTCTTCCAGTTCCCCCTGCTCCTGCTGACGCTGGGCCTCTGGCAGCTCGGGTACGTCTTCATGGCGATGAAGCGCGTCTACGGCCAGGGGATCGTGCGCACCTTCACCAAATTCCTCGCGCTGGGCTTCGCCTACGTCGTCTTCGGCGTGGGCCTCGGTGCCGCGGCAACGATGCTGCTGGCTGCCATCACCATGTAGCCGAGGGTGGCACCACGCGAAAAAGCCGCCCCGGCACGTGCCGGAGCGGCTTTTCAGGCGGAGGTCATGGCCGGTCCGCGACTCCCCCGGTGATGCCGCGCTTGACGAGCTCCGCGATCTGCCCCTCCATCTTCCCCGTGCCGTGGCAGGGAACCGAATTGCCGCCCAGGGTGCGATCGCGGGCATGGCCGTCGATGAGGGTCATGATGCGCGTCCCGCCCTGCGCGGCGGGTTCGAGGCGCGTGATGATCACAAAGGTGACCAGGTACTCGTCCGAACGATTCCCCGTCGTCGGCGACACTCCGCAGTCGATGTAATCGGAGGTTCGTTCCCCGGGATACATCGGGCCGCTGATCTCCATGTGGGGCGTAGCGAAAAGCTGCTCCCCTCCCCCTGCCGAGGCGGGCCTCCCGGGAAAGCCGATCACGCGGTACGCCTCCGGCAGAAGCTGCCAGACCTGCTCGATCGGCGCGGCCACGACGTCGCTGGAGTGCGATCCGTTCGGACGAAACAGGATGCTGAAGCGCTCCGGCGCATCGAGCACCCCCCGCCGCGGAGTCGGGGAACCGGTTGTCCCTCCCGCGCAGGCGAGCGTCAGACTGATGGCCGCGGCCATCGCCGCCCGCCTGGCCACGGGTCCGCAGTTGCTCAGTGCAAACATGGGCGAGGTTGTGCTGGGGGCTGGGGAGGAGAAAACAAACGACGAAGGCCCAGAATCCGCAAGGAATTCCGGGCCTTCGTGCTACTGATTTTCAGTGGAGATGCCGGGAATCGAACCCGGGTCCGCCTGCAGATCCCCCACGACTTCTACGTGCGTATTCCACTGTTCTTTTCTCCTCGCCCGGTCATCGGCCAGTGGAAGGCCCATCCCAGACCAGTCGTGCGATCTCGCTTACCCTACCACGACGCTCAGGCAAGCCAGCTTGAATTTGCGACAACTGCTGACCCGGCTCAAGCGGGTCTGATCAGCAGAAGGGCGGTAAGGATTTCCCCGAGGGGAACTCTACTTACGCAGCCAGGGCGAAGTTATCGTTCGCAATTACAGGTTTTACCGCTTATTTAACGAGGCACTCGGAGACCTCGGCACGCAGCCATGGCTTCACCACACACGTCGAAGCCAGTCATCCCCAGACCCGAATTGTCAACGCAGGTAATCTAACCGGCCTGGCGGAGGGTGTCAATCCCGTTGCGGGGTAAGGGGTTACGCAGAGGGCCCCCGCCCCCCACCCCCCACCCCCCCC